>JAPOLW010000511.1 GCA_029976905.1 bacterium
TGCCTCGGCGCGTTCCGCGTCCTTGGCGGCGCGTTCCGCCTCATAGAGGCGCGCCCGAAGCACCCGCATGGCCTTGGCCTTGTTCTTGTGTTGCGATTTCTCGTCCTGGCAGCTCACCACGATCCCCGTCGGGAGATGGGTCACGCGCACCGCCGAATCGGTGGTGTTCACGCTCTGCCCACCGGGCCCCGACGATCGGAAGACGTCGATGCGCAATTCCCGTTCGTCGATCGCCACGTCGACTTCGTCGGCCTCCGGAAGCACCGCCACGGTGACCGCGGACGTGTGGATGCGGCCCGACGCCTCGGTCGCCGGCACGCGCTGGACGCGATGCACGCCGCCCTCGTATTTGAGGCGACTGAAGGCTCCCGCACCATCGATCGAGCAGACGATTTCCTTGTAGCCGCCGATCCCGGTCGGGTGGGAATCGAGGACGTCGGTGCGCCAACCGCGCGACTCGGCATAGCGCGAGTACATGCGGAAAAGGTCGGCGGCGAAGAGAGCCGCCTCGTCGCCGCCAGTGCCGGCGCGAATCTCCACGATTACGCTGCGCCCGTCGTTGGGATCCCTGGGCAACAGGAGGACCTTGAGCTCGGCCTCGGTGGCCGCAAGGCGTTGGCGCAACTCCGGGAGCTCGGCCTGCGCCATTTGCCGCAGGTCGGCATCATCGTCCTCGAGCAGGACGGCCAGGTCTTCGACCTCCGCGCTGATCTTTCGCCAACGCTGGAAGCAGGCGACGACGTCGCCGAGGGTCGCCAGTTCGCGGCTGAAGGCGGTGAATTGTTTGCGGTCGGCGATCACGTCTGGATCGGCGAGCATCGCCTCCAACTCGTGATAGCGCCTTTCGACGTCCTCGAGCTTATCGAGCATGGCTCACGCCGCCGCGGGCGCCGCCGCGCGGATCAGCTGCCGGCGGGCTCGGCCGAGGAGCCGGACTTCGCCTTCTTGCCGTAGCGACGGTTGAAGCGCTCGACCCGACCGGCAACATCGAGGATCTTCTGCTTGCCGGTGTAGAACGGGTGGCACGCCGAGCAGATCTCGACGTGGATCTCCGGCACGGTGGAGCACGTCTCGAGGGTGTGGCCGCAGCTGCAGATGATCTTGGCAGCCTCGTAATTCGGGTGGATCCCTTCCTTCATCGTCCCGTGTGCCTAGCACCCGGCTCGGACCGGGGAAAGGGCTCCCGGAGGACCAGAGGCGAGCGGCCCCGCGCCCGGCCGGATGTGGCACAGAGGCCCTCGGGAGAGGCTCCCGGGGAGGCGGCCGGGGAGGGGGGCCCCCACACGGCCGGCGCCGGACCCAGCGCCCCGCCCCTCGGCGGTGCCGGACCGGCGCCCCGCCCCTCAGCGGTGCCGGACCTGCGCGACGGCCGCCTTCCAGCCACGGTAGAGACGTTCGCGCTCGTCGGGGTCGGCGCGGGGACGGAAGACCTTGTCACGGGCGCGCTTCTTTTCGAGTTGGGCCGGTGTCCAGAGTCCGACGCCGAGTCCGGCCAGGTAGGCGGCACCCAGCGCCGTCGTCTCGACGACCTTTGGACGATTCACCGGAACCCCCACCTGATCGGCCTGGAACTGCATCAGGAAATCATTCGCGGCCGCGCCGCCGTCGACCCGGAGCTCGCCGAGACCTGCCTTCGCATCGCCGGTCGTGGCACGCACGTCTGCGACCATCGCTTCGATCACATCGCGACTCTGGTACGCGATCCCCTCGAGCGCCGCCCGGACGACATGGGCGCGGGTATTGCCCCGCGTGAGGCCGACCAGAGCTCCGCGTGCCTCGGCATCCCAATAGGGAGCTCCGAGGCCCACGAACGCGGGCACGAGATAGACGCCGTCGTTGCCGCGCACCGAGCGCGCGAGTGCTTCGCTCTCCGAAGCCTTGCGGAGCAGGCCCAACCCGTCGCGCAGCCATTGAATGGCCGCCCCGGCCACGAAGATCGATCCCTCGAGAACGTACAACGGCTCCCCGGAAGGCCCGCAGCCAAGCGTCGTGACCAGTCCGCTCGACGACGTCACCGGCTCGTCGCCGACGGGCATCAACACGAAGCATCCGGTGCCGTAGGTATTCTTCACCATGCCCGGTCGCACGCATTGCTGACCGAAGAGAGCCGCCTGTTGATCGCCCGCGATACCCGTGACCGGGATCTCCGCCTTGCCGAAAATACCGGGCGCGGTGCGACAGAACTCTCCGGACGACGGACGCACCTCGGGCAGAACCGACTCGGGAACCCGCAACAATCGGAGCAACTCCCGATCCCAACGGCGCCCATGGATGTCGAAGAGGAGGGTGCGCGAGGCGTTGGTGTAATCGGTCGCATGCACCCGTCCGCCCGAAAGTTTCCACACGAGCCAGCTATCGATGGTGCCGAAGGCGAGTCGGCCCGCCTCCGCGCGCCGCCGGGCGCCACGTACCTTATCGAGGATCCACTCGACCTTGGTGCCCGAGAAGTAGGCGTCGACGACCAGGCCAGTCTTCTTGCGCACGAGTTTCTCGGCACCGCGGTCGCGCAACGCCTCGCAACGCGACGCCGTTCGGCGGTCCTGCCAGACGATGGCCTTGTGGATGGGCCGACCCGTCTTGCGATCCCAGACCACGGTGGTCTCCCGTTGATTGGTGATTCCAATCGCGGCGACGTCGCCCGGGCGAACGCCCGCCCGGCGCAGCGCGGCGCGCATGACCTTGAGCGAGACGGTCCAGATTTCCTCGGCGTCGTGTTCGACCCAGCCGGGCTTCGGAAAGTACTGGGTGAATTCGCTGTAGGCCCGGCCGACGACGGCTCCTCGCCCATCGATGACGAGTGCCGTGCTCCCGGTGGTTCCCTGATCGATCGTGAGAATGTGCGCCATGGGCGCGCTTCTACCCCGCCAGGATCGCGCGCGCGAGCCCGGCACAGAGCAGCAGGGTCGACGTCTCCGCAAGCTCGGCGCCCGCGGCCAGGCTGCGCTCGTCGACCCCGCCGGCACGGCGGTGTACGAAGATCCGCACGAGGATGGTCTGGGTCGCGGTCCAGAGGATCAACACGAGCCCGATGGCGTTGGCGAGCACGAGGGTGAGCGCCATGGCGGAAACGCTTGCAAGGGCGAACTCACGGAACTGCATCGCGCGCGGGAAGACCGCGCCAAGGCCCTCCTGACGGGCCGACTGCGAACCGTAGGCCTGCACCACGAAAGCCCACCGCCCCAGCATCACCGCCAGGCAGAGAGCAAATCCAACGGCCGCTCCCGGTGTCACCGAGAGCGCCCATCCCTTGAGGCCGGTGGTCGCCAGGGCGGCGAGGATTCCGGCGGCGCGCGCGGGGACGCCGGGGTGCGCATCGCGCGCGGGCGAGAGCGCCCCGGCAACCGCACCGGCGAGCCCGCGCGGAAGCGACGCGGCGCTCAGGGCCGTCATCG
>JAPOLW010000512.1 GCA_029976905.1 bacterium
CATCTCCCCATCGCGCAGCCACGCTCGGGTCGGCGGTTGCCGCGTCCAGACCCGAGGTCTCCCATGCGATCGGCTGGACGCGCGTCTGGCGGAAGCCGAGATCCTTCAGGATCTCCACGTTGAAGGCGGAGACCCCGACTCCAAAGTCGAAGAGCGCCGGGAGTTCCGGCAGTTGATCGATCGCGCGCTGGCAGAATTCATGGGTCTCCGGCATTCCTGCGAAGAAATGCGCCGGCGTGACGTTGTGGAAGACCACGCCGCGCTTGCCGTGGAAGCGCTCGACTCGCGCAAGGATCCGCGAGTGACCAGCGTAATGAAAGAGCACCAGGTCGCCGCCCTCCCGCGGCAATTGCGCCACGGGCCGTCCGCGCGAGGCCAGCGAACGATGCGCGAATTCGTAGTAGATCTCCGTCTCATGGCCGAGAGCGCGCAGCATCCGGTCCGTCTCGAGAAGAAAGAGCGAGACCGCGTCCGCCCGATCGAGAGCATTGATGACCTGACAAACCTTCATGCCGCGCGACGCCGTCGGATTTCGTGGAGTATGCGACGCGCCTTGCGCTCGATCCACCCGAGGGTGCGCGACGCAACGGTTCCCGATGCCTCGTAGCGCCGGGTCATGTCCCGCCACTGCTCGGCCGGGGTATCCGCAGGCGCCGCATCGGACCCGGCCTCGATCTGCGCGCGGACGACCGACGTCAGATCATCGATTCCGAAGTCGGACATCAGCCGTCGCGCAAGGCGCTGGCCGTACCCAGAGCGATCCGCGTCCCATCCTCCTTGTCGATCCAGAGTTCGCAGTGCACCCGGGTTCCGGTTCCCTCGGCTACTTCGTCGCGAATCCGCCCGCATGCCACGACCGTCTCGTCGACCCAGAGAACGTTGGTCAATTTGAGCGCCATCTTGCCACCCGCCAACCAGCCCCGGCCGAAGGCGCGCTGCATGACTTCGGAGGCGAAACAGGTCGACATCATCCCCTGCACGACGATGTTCGGAAATCCGAGTTTCTCCGCCTCGGCCCGGTCCGTGTGGTAGTTACGGTCGGGGCCGGAGAACATCCAGCAACGTCGCGCATCGACCGTCTTGGTCACACTGTCGAGATCCGCGCCGGTGGCCGTCGGGAAGGGAGGACGGGGAGGCTTCGCGCGCGCGGTCCCCTCGTCGACGACGTAGCCCCCCTTCTCCTGCCCGCGCGGCGGCAGGAAGGATTGGTGCGTGCGGCCGCGAACCAGAAGCCGCCCGTCTTCTTCGTCGAAAAGGTCGGTCTCGTTCAGAACGTAGTTTCGCCCCCGCTTGTCGAACCGGTCGACGATCGTCGAAACACTGCGGACCCGCGAACCCAGGCGAATCGGGGAGAAGAGTTCCCAGTCCTGTTGTGCGTGCAGATTGCCGAAGAGATTCTGCAGGTACCACTCCCCCACGAAGCGGTAGCACTCCGAATGGTGAAGCAAGGGCGGAGCGAAGTCCGTTCCCGTGAGGCTCGGGTCGTCCAGGGCGTCGGCGTAGAAGGCGACCGCATCGGGAGTCACATCGTAGGTATTCGAGCCACAGAAACGACCGACGTGGGCAGGCTGTCCGAGGAGATTCATCGAACCGGTCCTTAGCACCCCCGCCCACGAAACCGCGAAGATTCCAGAGCCGCCCCGGGGGCCGGACGGAGCCGCCCGGGAATGCCCGGGATCGGACCGGATGCCGGCGGGCCGGAGCGCCCGGCGCGCTCCGGTCCCCGGCGCCCCCCCCGGGGTCGGCCCGACCGGCCTCCTCGTGATAGGGGTCTGCGCATGAAGGAACTTCTCTTCCGGCCGCTCACCGAAGTCATCGATCGCCTCTCGGGGCGCGAGATCTCGCCCGTCGAACTCATGCGCGCGACCCTGGAACGCATCCGGGAGACGCAGCCCACCCTGAACGCCTTCTGCCAGCTCGGCGATGACGACGATCTCCTCGGGCAGGCGCGCGCCGCCGAGGAACGAATCGGCCGTGGAGAGGGGCGACCGCTCGAGGGAATTCCCCTGGGCGTGAAGGAACTCGAAGACGCGCTGGGTTTCCGATCGACGCACGCCTCGGTCCCCTTCAAGGACGAGATGGCCGCGCAGGATTCCGCTCAGGTCGCGCGATTGCGCGCCGCCGGCGCGATCGTCGTCGGCAAGACGAATGCGCCGGAATTCGGCTACACCGCCATCAGCAAGAATCTCCTCTTCGGGGTGAGCCGAAACCCGTGGAATCCCGACCTCACCCCGGGTGGCTCGAGCGGCGGGTCGTCGGCCGCCATCGCTGGAGGCGTCCTCCCACTCGCGACGGCCAGCGATGGTGGAGGGTCGGTCCGCATTCCCGCATCGTTCACCGGGTGCTTCGGGCTCAAGGTGAGCTACGGTCGCGTGCCACACGGACCCGAGGATCTCTGGATCATGGACGATACCGCAGTCCACGGCCCGCTTACCCGCACCGTCGAGGATGCCGCCGTCCACCTCGACGTCGTCGCGGGCCCCCACCCTCTCGATCCGCAATCCCTGCCGCATCCCGGCTTCTCCTATCGCGCCATCCTCGACGATCTCCCAGCGAACCTTCGCATCGGATTCTCCCCCGACCTCGGCTACGCCGTCGTCCAATCCGACGTGGCCGCCACCGTGCGCGCGGCCGCGGGCGTCTTCGAAGAGCTCGGACATACGGTCGAGGAAATCACCGACGGCCCGCCCGAGCCCGGCTATACCTGGGGGATCTCCGGTGCCTTCGAACTCCTCGCCAGACTCGGGCCACTTCTGCCCGAGCGCGAGGCCGACTTCGGACGCGGCTTCATCGATGGCGTCAAGGCGGGCGCGCAGATGACTCCGGCTCTCTGGCGCGACGTCCGCGAGGCCCGGGAGAAGCTCAACCGGTGGTGTGGCCACGTCTTCGAGCGCTTCGACCTCCTGCTCACCCCGACGGTCCCGTTCGATCCGCCACCGGCCCGGGGCCCCTTCCCCGCCGAGACCGAAGGGCGCAAACAGCCTCCCGCGACCGTCGGCAGCTTCACCATGCCCTTCAACCTCTCCTGGCATCCCGCCGGGACGGTGCGCGCCGGCCTCTCGAAAGAAGGGCTCCCCATTGGTCTTCAGATCATCGCCGGGCGCCATCGCGACGATCTGGTGCTGCAGGCGGCCCGGGCCTTCGAGCGGGCGCGGCCGTGGGCGGAGCACTGGCCGCGACTCTGACGGCAGCCTCAATCCCCGCGTCGTTGCGGAAAGAAAACGGCTTCGTCCGCACCGATCTCCACCGTGGATCCGACGGCGGGTGGAGGCCGATCGGCCGGGAGGGGGACGGCAACGCGCCCCTCCCCGACGAGGCCCGACACCTCACGCCCAAAGCCGAGATCGAGGACGCGACGCACCTGCATGCGCAACGAGACCCGGCCCTCGCCC
>JAPOLW010000513.1 GCA_029976905.1 bacterium
GGGCGAGTCGTGCGATCGATGGATCGTCCCCCTCGAGGAGACCGGGTTGCAGAGCCCCCCCGACGAAGAGCCGGACCAGGAAGTGGTCTCCGGGGGCCCGGCCTTCGTATTTCAAGCTGGAGAAGGAGCCCGCGATGATTCGCCTCCCTTCGATCCGGGGCACGACGAAACCGAAGGCCCGCGGCGGATCCGGAACGTCCTCGAGTCGGTAGGCAAGGGATACGATCGCCGCCGAGGCGTAGGCGATGTCGCCGAGAGACGTGGCGAGGGATTCGTCGAGAGCGCCCAGGAGACGCCCGGCCACCGGGGCGGGGGTCGCCACGACGACCCCATCGGCACGTTCGGTCGAGCCATCGTCGAGATGGATGCGCCATGGCTGCAGCGTTCCCTCCGGCTCGCGGACGATTCGTTCGACCGGCCGTCCCGTGTGCACCACGCCATCCGGCAAGCGGCTGACGATCTCGTCGACCAGTGCTCCAACCCCACCCTGGAGCGAGACGAAGATGCCATAGCGGGGACCGCTTGCGCCTTCTTCGGGAGCGGCACGCAGGCGCGTTGCAAGGGCGAGGATGACGCTTCGGTGCTCGCGCTCCATGTCCAGGAAGCGCGGCATGGTCGACGCGAGCGAGAGGGTCTCGGGGTCTGCCGTGTAGATCCCGCCGATCATGGGCTGGGCGATTCGTTCCAGCACCTCGTTGCCGAGGCGGCGACGGACGAAGGAGGCCAGACTCTCGTCGCCGCCTTCGCCGGGGCCTCTTCGGGGAAGAAAAAGATCCTTCAGCGCGGTCAGGCGCCCGCGCCACGACAAGACACCGCTGCGCAGGAAGGGCAGCAAGCGCGCCGGTGCCATGAGCTGAAAGGCCTCGGGCATGGGAACCAGTCGGCCATCGCGTACGATCAGCGTGCGTCGGAACTGCTCCTGCGTCGGCTGGATGTGCTCCTCGAGGCCGAGACGGCGACACAGTCCGATCGCGCCCGGCTTGTCGGTGACCATCGAATCCGGGCCCCCCTCGAGCAGAAAGGGGCCGACTCGCTCGGTCTGGATGACGCCGCCCAGGCGATGCGAAGCCTCGAGGAGCCGGACTTCGACGCTGGCACCGGCCTGCTCCTGGATCCGATGCGCCGTGGCGAGCCCCGTGATGCCGCCTCCGATGACGACCAGACGCGGCCGCTGTTCGGACGGGCTCACGTATCCCCGCTGAACTCGTGGACCGCGTCGACCAGACATCGGACCCCGTCGACGGGCGTGCCGGGTAGGACGCCGTGCCCCAGGTTCGCGATGTGGCCGGGACGCCCGGCGGCTTCCTCGAGCAGGGCGCGCACCTTGCTCCGGATGATCGGGAAGGGTGCGAAGAGAATGGTCGGATCGAGGTTGCCCTGAACGGCCCGGTCGTATCCGACGCGACGCCAGCCTTCGGAGAGGGTGATCCGCCAGTCGAGTCCGACGACGTCACCACCGGCCTCGGCCATGGCCTCGATGATTCCGGCGGTTCCCGTCCCGAAATGGATGACGGGAACCGTCGGGGGCAGGCGGGAGAAAAGAGTCTTCATGTGCGGCAGGACCGCACTGCGGTAATCGTCGGGCGCGAGGTGGCCGACCCAGCTGTCGAAGAGTTGCAGGGCCTGCGCGCCCGCACGCACCTGATGGGTGAGGTACTCGACGGTCACGTCGACGAGCCGTGCCATCAGATCGTTCCAGGCGTCGGGGTATTCGAGCAGGAAGCGCTTGGTGGCCAGATAGTTGCGTGAGCCCCCGCCTTCGATGGCGTAGGCGGCGAGCGTGAACGGCGCGCCGGCAAAGCCGATCAGCGGCACGCGGCCGGCGAGGGCCGATCGCACTAGGCCGACGGTTTCGAAGACGTACGCGAGTGCGTCCCCGACGTCGATCCGGGGCATCCGACCGACGTCCTCGGGGCGGCGGATCGGATTTTCGAGGGAGGGCCCATCCCCCGGGGAGAAGACCAGCCCGAGTTGGAGGGGTTCGAGCACCAGGAGGATGTCGGCAAAGAGGATGGCGGCATCGACCCCAAGGCGGTCGATGGGCTGCACGGTCACCTCGCAGGCGGCCTCGGGCGTTTTGCACAACTCGAGAAAGGAGAAGCGCTCGCGCACCGCTCGGTATTCCGGCAGATACCGGCCGGCCTGCCGCATGACCCAGATCGGGGTATGCGGGACCGGTTGCCGTCGGCAGGCGCGGAGGAAGGGGGCGTCGTCGCTCATCGCATCCATCCTAGTCGGGAGGTCGGGATTTTCCACAGGCGGATTCACCTTGCTCGGGTTCTCGACCGCGCCCCGTCGGGCTCGTCCGCTCCCCTCTGGCGCGCAATTGCTCCCGGGGCCTGCTCGGCGATGGCGGAGGCCAGATAGCCCAACTTCGGGTGGGCGGGAACGATGGCGGGCTCCAGGTCCCGCTCGCGCAGGGCCTCGGTGGCACTGGGCCCGATCGAGGCGATGACGACGTTTGCCCGAAGGGCCTCCAGGACGGCCGCTTTCCGGTCGGCGGCGACGGCCAGCAGATGGTCGAGTTGGATCGCGGTGGTGAAGACCACGACGTCGGCATCCCCGGAGAGGATCCGTTCGATGGCATTCTCCAGGGGGCCGGTGTCCTCCGGAAGCGCCCAGCGGTAGACCGGCACGGACATCGTCTCGGCGCCACGCTGCTCGAGTCCTTCCATCAGTCGACGGTTGGGCCGGCCGTATTCCTGGACGGCGACCCGCAGGCCCTGCACTGGAAGCGTTCGATCGAGTTCCTCCAGGAGTTCCCGCCAGGTGTTGGGCTCGGGAGCGCGCGCACGCGCGCGCAGACCGAATTCGCGCAGAACGGCAACGGGTTTGGGTCCACGGGCAATCAGGGGGATTCGTCCAAGGAGAGCGAGGACCTCCGTCTGCGGCCGGCGCAAGGAGGCGGCATCGATCAGCGCCCGCGTTCCGACGCCGGTCAGCAGGACGAGGGCATCGACCCGCCCCTGCTCGATCTCGTCGAAGAGTCGGTGCGCCTCGGGTTGATCGGCCAGCGGGATCTCGCGTAATGCGGGCGCCGGGACGTATCGAGCGCCGTGGTGGGCGAGGAGGCGGGCGAACTCGACGGCGCGCCGGCTTTCGAACGCGACCACGCTGAGCCCTCCGAGTTCCTCCACCACGGCCGAGACTACGCCGCCCGTGTCCTGATCTCAATGCGCGTTTGCGCCCGGGTGATACACTCCCTTGCGGTGACGAGACGCGTTCGATGTCCACAATGTGGGGCGGAAGTCGTCTGGGAGGAGGCCGAGTTTCGCCCCTTTTGCTCGGAGCGCTGTCGACTCGTCGACCTCGGGGCGTGGCTGGGGGGGCGCTACGCGATCCCGGGCGAGCCGGTCGTGGCGGATGACGACGAAGACGGAGGCGC
>JAPOLW010000514.1 GCA_029976905.1 bacterium
ATGCTGGGCTGGCGACTCCAGTTCTCGATCGTCATCCTGCCGGCGGTCTTTACCGGACTGCTCTGTCTGGGCACCTCGTTTCCTCGCACTGAGCGCGCGGCACACGGGATTGCGTGGTCGGAGATGTGGCGCGAGATTCCGCGCCGACCGATGTTCCTGGTGTGGTGGGCCTGCATGTTCCTCACCGCGGCCTCCGAACTCGCGCCGGGGCAGTGGATCGACTTCACCCTCACCCACACGGTCGGCATGCGCGGCATCTGGCTGCTGGTCTACGTGAGCCTCATGATGTTCGTCTTCCGCCATTTCGCGGGTACCTTCGTGCATCGCCTCGGATCACCCATCGCGCTCCTGACGTTCTCGGTGGCGCTGGCGGCACTGGGACTGATGCTCCTTCCGCGGGCGGGCTCGCCGGGGATGGGCCTCCTGGCCGCGACCGTATGGGGCCTGGGCGTCTGCTTCCTGTGGCCGACGATGCTCGCCAACGTCTCCGAACGGTATCCGCGCGGCGGAGAGCTCTTCATCGGGCTCCTGGGCGTTGCCGGTGCTCTCGCCATCCAGTTCGTGCTGCCGGCACTCGGCGCCATCTTCGACCGCGCCAAGCTCGAATTGGCCGGATCGTCCGATGCGCTGGCGGCACTCGGAGACGATGAACTGCAGGAGGTCCTGCGCCAGGCCGCACAAACCTCGTTCGAGACCAACGCCATCCTGCCCGCCGTGCTCATCGTGGTCTTCGGGGCGATCTGGGCCTACGACCGCACGCATGGAGGCTACCGGCCGCAGCGACTCGAAGACGAGGCCTGAGACACGCGGCGGGCCGCCCGGAGACAGTTCGGAAGCCGGAGGAGGAGAAGCCCCATGACGACGAAACACGACTTTCGCGCGAAGAATGCTCTGGTGACGGGCGGCGCGACGGGCATCGGCAAGGGGTGTGCCGCGTTTCTTCTCCGGGCGGGGGCGAGCGTCACCATCGCCGGGCCCGACGCCGATGCCCTCGATGCCGCCCGCAGCGAGTTGGCCCGATGTCGGCGGGAGGAGGCGCGTCTGGAGACGATCCTGTGCGACGTGACGCGCGAGGACGACGTCCGCGCCGCGGTCGAGATCGCTGCGGGGGGGGCCAATCTCGACATCGCCGTCGCCAACGCCGGGACGGGCTACCCCGCGCCCATCCTGGCCCTCGACGAGGAGGGCTGGCTCCTGCCGTTCCGGGTGAACGTCGTCGGGACGGCCTTCTGCATCAAACACGCAGCCAACGTCATGCGACGACATGGCGGCGGCTCGATCGTGGCCATCTCCACCGTCGAGGCGCAACGCGCGCCGCTCTTCATGGCCCCCTACCCGGTTTCCAAAGCCGGCGTGGATGCTCTGGTCCGTTGCGCGGCGCGAGAACTCGCGCCGCTTTCCATCCGGGTGAACGGGATCCGACCCGGCTACGTCGATACCGACTCGGCGCGCGCGGCCTTCAGCGAGGCCATGACCCGGAATTGCCTGGACCACACCTGGATCCGACGAGCCGGCCAACCGCTCGACATCGCCCGGGCCGTGGCCTTTTTGGTCTCGGAGCAGGCCGAGTGGATCACCGGCGAATTGCTCAATGTGGATGGAGGATTCGGCGTCCACGACGGCGAGGACTTCGAGTACACCGCCCGGATGGTCGTCGGAGACGAGGCGGTCGACGACGCACTGGGATCGTCACCCCGGCGTTCCTGAGTGTTCGTTCGCTCCGGTGGCCGCCATTCGGTAGTCTCCGCTCGGAGAATCGATCCATGCCGTCCTACAGCTACGAACGTCTGAGCAACCAGAGCGCCTCCTTTCTCGCGAGAGAGACGCCCCGTATCCACGGGCACACGACCTCGGTCCTCGTCTTCGAGCCCGGACCTCTCGCCCACCCAGCGGGTGGCGTCGACTATGTCGCCATTCGCTCGGCCATCGAGGCACGGCTCCACCAGGCCCCGCGGTTCCGCCAGAAGCTCGCCTGGATCCCCATCGAGAACCACCCGGTGTGGGTCGATGACCGCGACTTCCGGCTGAACTACCACCTACGCCACTCCAGCCTGCCCTGCCCTGGGAGCCTCGAGCAGCTCGAGAACACGGTCGCGCGCATCATGGTACAACCGCTCAACCGCTCGCGGCCGCTGTGGGAATGCTGGATTCTCGAAGGGCTCCACGACGGTCGCTTTGCGTTGTTGCTCAAGACCCATCTGTCCATGATCGACGACGCCGCCGGTGCCGATCTGCTGCAGGCCATCCTGTCGCCTACTGCCGACGAACCCCTCCCCGAGCCGGTTCCCTTCGTCCCACGCACCCGTCCGTCGGCACGAGAACTCGTGGTCGACGAAATCATCCAGCAACTGCGCCTGCCGCGGCAGTACATCGACCGTTTGTGGCGACTGATGGGCGACTGGGATCAGTTGACGTACGAGATGGGCCAGGGAGCCCGCTCCCTGGCCGCCTTCCTCGGCTACTCCATCCGCCCACCGGTCGAGACCCCCTTCAACGGCCGCATCGGTCCGCATCGGCAATCGACCTTCTTCGACACGCCCCTCGAGGAGGCTCGACGCATCACGACCGCACTGGACGGAACGGTCCACGACGTCATCCTCGCCGCCGTCGCCGCGGGTGTCCGTGAATTCCTGAGCGCCCGGCTGGTGAGTCCGGCGGCCCTCGACCTACGCGTCTCGACGCCCGTCAGCCTGGACAACCAGGACGACAGCCAGCCGGAGAAATCCGCCGTCACCGAGTGGGTCGTCGACCTTCCCGTCTGGGAGCGAAGCCCGCGCGAGCGCTTCGAACGGATCCGGGATCAGACCCGCGCCCTGCGCGACATTGATGGCGCCATGCCGGCCCGATCGATCGCCGACGAGCGCACCTGGCTTTCCGCCCGCATCCTTTGCCTGGGCGCGCGCGCACTGGCCAGCCACACTCCGGTGAACCTGACCGTGACCAACGTGCCCGGCCCGCAAGGACCCCTCTACTTCGAGGGCGCCCGGCTTCTCGAGACCTACGGCACGGTGCCCCTGCGCGACGGCCACGGACTCGGCATCGCCGTTCTCAGCTACGACGGCAAGCTCTTCTGGGGTCTCAATGGAGACGTCGACCTGCTGCCCGACCTCCACCATCTGGCGCGATGCGTGCGCGAGGCCTTCCTCGGGCTTCGCGAAGCCACCGAGCGAATTGCCTCGGTAACACCCCTGTTCGAAGCGACCTCGTCGTAGTCGACGGCAGCCGCTCAGGCCGTCATTCCGGCATCGCGCAACGCTTCCTCCACGGCGACCTCGAACGAGGTACGATCGCGTTTTGACAGCTCGCTCCCCGCGTCGACGTTGTTGAAAATGAATTGCAGGGGAAACGCCGCGATGTGTATGAACAC
>JAPOLW010000515.1 GCA_029976905.1 bacterium
CGAGCTTCTCGAGGCCACCGCGGTCCCCGGCCCACAACGCCTCGCCGACCGGGGCCGCACGCTCGACGAAGACTTCCGCAGACAGACCCGTCAACAAGCGCGCGGCCATACGCACCAGGTCGGGCGGGGGTGCCTCGGCGGCCGCCGGGAACGAGAGTCCGAAGGCCGGCGCGACGTCGGCGGCATCCTTGCGGGCGTACGCCGCGAGCATCGCCGGCTCCGGCACGGCCTCGGCTTCGCCGACGAGATGCGGCACCAAAGCGACGTCGTAGTCCGCGAGGAAAGCGGGGAGGATCTGTGCGGCCAGATGGCTGTAGGGGTCGTCCGGCTGATGGAAGTAGTGGACCTCGTGCGAACGACCGCCGAGGCGGCGTTTCCACTCCGCGACGCCACGACGGAAATCGCGGAGCCCTGGGCTGGTCAGCAGGTCGACCACCTGGCTCGAGACCGCAGCGCGCAACGACATCGTCAGAGCAGGTCCCTGGTCTCGATCGCCGCGGAGCCGGCCGGCAGGCTCATGAAGGTGCCGTCCATCCCGAGGACGACCGGACCATCGTAGGTTTCGGAAACCCCGTCGAGGAAGATCTCTTCCATGGGAGGCAGCAGGAGCGGCGGCACGATGTGGTAGTAGAGGAGCGCGTCGGCGTCGGCATCACGCGCGATCTCGGCGGCCTCCACCGGACTCGCGTGATAGGTCAGGATGTCCTCGGTGATCTTCACGAGGCTCGGGCGATCGGCTTCCCGCGCCGCCTCGGTGATCGCGCCGACCAATTGCGGAGCCAGGGCCTCGTGGACGAGCAGGTCGACGCCCTCGGCGAATTGCGCGAGGTTGGCGGACTTGCTGGTGTCTCCGCTGATCAGGACGGAGCGCCCCCCGTAGTCGAATCGGTAGCCCACCGCCGGCTCTACGGGGTCGTGGTCGACGGCGAACGCCGTGATCGTGAGACCGCCATCGTCAACCACCACCGCGCCCTCGCCAGGCGCGGGCAGAGCAAAGGGACGCGCCACCGCGCCGGCGCCCGATCGGGGCACGACGTCCTCTCCGTGGTGGGCGACGCGGTAGACGACGTCGGGGGCATAGGCCCGGTTGAAGCCGGCCACGACCTCTTCGACGCCCTGCGGCCCGATCACCTCGGTCGGCGTGCTCCGGGTTCCGTTGATCCAGCTCTGGAGCAGCATCTCGCCGAGTCCGTCGATGTGGTCGGAGTGGAAATGGGTGAGCAGGATCGCCTCGATCCTCCCCTGCGGAAGCCGCATCCAGCCCAGGTTGCGGCTGCTCCCCGAACCGCTGTCGATGACGAAGAGCCGCTCGCCGGCGACGACGGCCACGCACGGCCCCGAGCGCTTCGGGTCGGGAAGCGGCGAGCCCGCGCCACAAAGACCAACGTGCAATCCGTCGGGAAGCTCGTCGAGCAGCGACGATCTCATGTTGGCGGCCACTTGTCTCTCTACCAGGGCCATCGTGATCGGGCGACGCAGCAGATACCCCAGTGCCCCGAGGACCACCAGAAGCGCGATCGCGCCGAGAAGGAACCTTTTCATCCTCTACCTTCCTTTCCTGCGAGCAGGAGCCATCGGGATGTGTGCGCCCAACGCTTCGACGAGCCCGCCCATCGCCTCGCGCGCCTCTCGTTGACTCAATCGCTGGTCCGTCCGGAGCTGATCCCACGCCTCGAAGGAAAGCACCATCTCGAGGGCGTGCGCGATTGGCTCAGGAGCCCGGAGCAGCTCCGGGACAGTCCGCTCGAGATCCAGACGTAGGTCCCGGATCATCGCGAACCGCTCCTTGCGCAGGAACGGCGAGCCATAGATCGCCCGATTGGCCGAGCGCTTGTAGGGCGCGATCTTCTCGAAGAGCTCGCAGCGCCGGCCGACCAGAGCGCGCAGACGCTCGGACAGGGCGTCGGAGCTCTCGGGCACCTCGAACATCGGGACCGCCATGGCTCGCAAGCGCTTGTTCATCTCCGCGTAGAGACGGTCCATCTCCTCGAAGTGACGGAACACGGTGCGGATGCCGACGCCGGCACGATCCGCCACGCGCTGGGCGGACGGGCTCATGTCGCCCTCTCCGACCAGGTCGATAAGGGCCGAAATGATGGCCTCGTGGCTCTTCGCAGAACGCCGCCGACGGCCGTCGGCCTCTTCGGAGCCCACCCTCCCCCGCGCGCCGCCGTGTGGTAGCGTCACCGATGGCTCGTTGGCCGCTCGAAGCGGCGACGTTGAAATCCCGACATATTGGCACTATTTCTGCCAGAAGAGGCGGAAAAAAGAAACCCGGGGGAGGAAAGCGTGGACCTGTCGTACGATAGCGAACTGGAGAGCTTCCGCGAGGAGGTGCGGTCCTTCCTGGCCGCAAACTGGCCGCGGGACGGGGCCGATGCGATCCAGGCATTCCGCCGGCGCGCCATCGATGCGGGCTACCTCTACCGGCACTTTCCGAAGCAATACGGCGGCTCCGAGCAGGCCGCCGACCCGCTCAAGGCACAGATCATCCGCGAGGAATTCGACCGTGCCCACGCGCCGGGCGAGCCTCTGGGGATCGGGCCGTCGATGCTGGCGCCGACGCTTCTCGAGCGTGGGACCGAATGGCAGAAGGAGCGCTTCATCCCCAAGACCCTGACCGGCGAGTACGTCTGGTGCCAGGGCTATAGCGAGCCCGGCTCCGGCAGCGACCTCGCCTCGCTGCGCACCCGCGGCGAACTCGTCGGGGACGAGTGGGTGATCAATGGCCAGAAGGTCTGGACCAGCGGAGCACACCTGGCCGACTACATGTTCTGCCTGGTCCGCACCGAAGCCGACGCCCCCAAGCACAAGGGCATCTCCTATCTCCTGATCGACATGAAGCAACCTGGCGTCGACGTCCGACCGCTTCGGACGATGACCGGCACCGCCGACTTCAACGAGGTCTTCCTGACCGACGTACGCACGCCGCGTGATTGGATCGTCGGCGAGCGCGGCGAAGGGTGGCTCGTCTCCCGGACGACGCTCAAGCACGAGCGCAATTCGATCGGCGGCGCGCGTCGCACCGAGGAATCCCTTCTCGCCCTGGTGCGGCTGGCGCAGAACACCCAGCGCAACGGGCGCCCGGCGATCGAGGATCCCGAGATCCGTCAGCGCCTCGCGACCCTGGAGGGCTACGTCCAGGCACACAAATATTCCGGGTTCCGCCAACTCACCAAGGACGCCAAGGGTGAATCCGCGGGCATCCTCACCCTCATGATGAAGCTCTTCTCGACCAACGTCGGCCACGACGTGTCGCGGCTCGCCATGGATCTGCTCGGTGCCGACGCGATGATGTCGGCCGGCCAGGCGCATCTCGGCACCCCGCCGACGGACGCGCAAAGCTGGATGGGGCGCTACATGTAC
>JAPOLW010000516.1 GCA_029976905.1 bacterium
ACGACGGGACCGGCGCCCCCGGCGTCACCGCCGACGTCGCGATCGAGGACGGCCGGATTCGCGAGATCGCGCCGCGGCTGCGCGGCGGCCGCGAACTCGACGCCTCGGGCTGTGCGGTCACACCGGGGTTCATCGACGTTCACACGCATTACGACGCCCAGGTGTTCTGGGACCCGGCGCTGCGCCCCTCCTCGAGTCACGGCGTCACCACGGTCGTCGCCGGAAACTGCGGCTTCACGATTGCGCCGACCCGCCCCGAACATCGCGACGTGATCGTGCGCACGCTCGAGAACGTCGAGGACATGGACCCGGCCACCCTCAGCGCCGGCATCGTCTGGGAGTTCGAGAGCTTCCCCGACTATGTGGACCTGGTGCGCCGGCGCGGCACCGCGCTCAACTTCACGTGCTACGTCGGCCACTCCGCGCTGCGCCTCTACGTCCTGGGGGACGCGGCCTACGAGCGCGCCGCCACCGATCGGGAGATCGAGCAGATGTGCGCGCTCGTCACCGAGGCGATCGAGGCGGGCGCGGCAGGGTTCTCGACGAGTTTCTCCTTCGCCCACCGCGGCGTCGACGGAAAGCCGGTGCCCAGCCGCTTCGCGGAGCGCAACGAGGTCGAAGCCCTCTTCTTCGCCGCTGGCCGCACCGGCAAAGGGGTCGTGCTCGCGACACCCGGGCCGCAGTGCAGCTACCCCGACTTCTACGCACTGCAGCCCCGGATCGGGCGTCCCTTCACCTGGCCGCTCTTCGCCGCCCCCGAGGGCCGTCATGCGCCGCAACTCGGCCTGCACCGGGAAAGTCTCGGCCGCGACGAGCGGGTCTGGCCACAGGTGACGCCGCGGCCGCTCACGATGCAATTCACCATGGCCGATGCCTACAGCCTCAATGTCGGTAAGGTCTTCGGCGCCCTGCTCGAGCGCAGTCGCGCCGAGCGCATCGCCGCCTATCGGGATCCGGCCTGGCGCAAACGCGCCGCCGAGGATCTCGACCGGGCCGAGATGAAGCCGCGCTGGGAGACCTTCGAGATCGCCGAGTCCAGCCTCTCTCCCGACCTCGAGGGTCGACGGGTCGCCGAGGTCGCACGCGAGCGCGGCTGCGCCCCTCTCGACGTCATGTGCGAGCTGGCGGTCTCCGAGGACCTGCGGACCCGCTTCCGTGCCTACATCGCCAACGACGACATCGAGGCCGTGCGCGACCTGCTCACGCAGGACCGGGTCGTCCTGGGTCTTTCGGATGCAGGAGCCCACATCGATCAACTCTGCGACGCCCCGCTCTATACCGACCTGCTCGGCACCTGGGTGCGCGAGCGCAACCTCATGCCGCTGGAGCGGGCCGTCCGAAAACTCACCGGGGAAGCCGCCGATCTCTTTGGCTTCGCCGGCCGCGGCTACCTTCGCGAGGGATACCGGGCCGACGTCTGCGTCTTCGACCCGGGGACCGTGGGCCCCGGGCCCCTGCGGCGCGTGCGCGACTTCCCGGCGGACGCCGAACGGCTCACGGCCGAGGAGCCGACCGGCGTCCAGCACGTCCTCGTCAACGGGACGCCGATCCGACTCGACGGTCGGTCGACCCTCGACACGTCCGATACGCCGCAGCCGCGGCCCGGAATGTGGGCCGAGATCACGTGAGGCACGACCGCGGGAATCGATTCCCCCGGGAGGACGAAGGAACGGCCGATCCGCGCCGGTGAACCACGCAGCGGGAAAAGGGAGAGTGCAATGGGACTGTTGGAGGGAAAGATCGCGGTCATCACCGGAGCAGGTTCGGGCATGGCCAGGCAATCCGCGCGGGTCTTCGTCCGCGAAGGCGCGAAGGTGGTCGCCGCCGACATCAGCGGCGCGGAGAAGGAGACCGCCGCCGAGCTCGGCGACGGCGTCGTCCCCGTGCATTGTGACGTCACCCGGGAGGAGGACGTGGAGGCCCTCATGGCGCGGGCGACGGAGGCCTTCGGCCGCGTCGACGCAGTCCTGAACGTGGCCGGAATCGGTACCGGCGGACCCATCACCAAAGTCTCGATGGAGGATTACGACAAGACGATGGACGTCGATCTGCGGGGGGTGCTGCTTGGCATGAAGCACGGCATCCGGGCGATGCTCCCCGGCGGGGGGGGTGTGATCCTGAATTGGTCGTCGATCGGGGGGCTGAACGCGTCGCCCTTCGGCACCAGTGTCTACTCCGCCGCCAAAGCCGGTGTCATCTCGCTCACCAAGGCCGCCGCGATCGAATACGGACGCAAGGGGATTCGCGCCAACGCGATCTGCCCCGGCTTCATCCTCACCGAGATCATGGGTGCCTCGGGCGGGGAGCGCTTTCCCGAAATGACCGAGAAGGCGGCCCTCAAGCGCGCCGGCACGCCGTCGGAAGTCGCCGAGGTGGCCGCCTTCCTGGCCTCCGATCGGGCCTCCTACGTCACGGGCGCGGTCGTTCCCGTCGACGGCGGTTGGTCGGCGAGCCTCGCCTGAAGAGGACGCGGGATCGCCGTGCCCACCCCACCCGATGATCCCGCCGCGGCGGTCGACGTCGACCCGCTCGACCTGGTCGACCCCGACCGTTTCGCGCGACGGGGGAGCCCTCACGAGGTCTGGACGCGTTTGCGCGCCCGGGCACCGGTGGCGTACTTCGCACCCGAGGGCTACCGCCCGTTCTGGGCGATCACCCGTCACGCCGACATCGTCGCGATCGCGGCGAATCCGCGGCAGTTCTCGAGCGCGCAAGGCATCATGCTGGGACGAGCAGGCCCACCGCCCGGCCCATCGGACATGGTGGTCATGCTCGACCCGCCCCGACACGGCCCCATGCGCCGCGTCGCCAGCCGCCGCTTCACGCCGCGGGCCTTGCGGGCCCAGCGCGAGGAGATCGATCGCATCGCCATCGACATCCTCGACCGGGCGGCCACCGCGGGAGAAGAGCACGAATGCGACTTCGTGCGCACGCTGGCCGCGCCTCTCCCCATCGCCGTGGTCGCCTGGCTCCTCGGCGTTCCGGAGGACGACTGGGAGCTGCTGTTCCGTTGGACCAACGAGGTCATCGGCAAGGACGATCCCGAGTACCGGCGCCCCGGCGAGACCCCGGGCCAGACCATCAAGCGAGCGCGCGGCGAATTGCACGCGTATTTCGCGGGCCTCATCGAACGGCGGCGCGCCGACCCCGGCGACGATCTCGTGAGCGACCTGATCCGCGCCGAGGTCGACGGCGCCCCGCTCACGCGCTCGGAACTCCTGGCCTATTGCGAACTCATGGTCGAGGCCGGGAACGAGACGACGCGCAACGCCATCAGCGGCGGACTCCTCGCCTTCTGCGAGCATCGCGAGCAGTGGGAAACGCTGCGCGCCCACCCCGAGCGACTGCCCGACGCAGTGGAAGAGG
>JAPOLW010000517.1 GCA_029976905.1 bacterium
GGCCAAAGGAGGACGGCCCGATCGGGCTGCTCCCGCGCCCCCAAAAGCCGTCCCCGCAGCGGACGATACCGGGCTTGCCGACCGGGGGCGTGGGATCGTTCTTCTCTCCCGCGAATGTCTGCTATCGGCACGACATGTACAATCGGCCGCTCGCCGATCCTTCGCTCGTCGCGTGTCTAGACTGCGATTTGATCCAACGGATCCCCGAGCTCGCGGGCCCTGGTTCGGTCGAGTGCCCCCGTTGCTCGCGGACGCTGCGGACCCGTCGGGAGGCCTCGCTCGAGCGCACGCTGCCGCTCGCGGCCGCAGCCCTCTGCCTCTATCTCGTCGCCAATTCGGTTCCGATGCTCGGACTTTCCGCCGTCGGCAAAAAAGCCTCCACGACGGTTCTGGGAGGCGCCCTACAACTCTGGCACGACGGCCAACAACTCGTGGCAACCCTCGTCTTCCTGACCGCGGTCCTGGCGCCAGCCGTGCAAATCGCTTTCACGATCGCCATCGCCCTGGGAGCGAGGCGCGATCCAGTGCCGCCCTGGGTCGGAAGACTCCTTGCCTACCTCCCCGGCGCCAAGGTCTGGACCATGGTCGAAGTGATGATGCTGGGCACTCTCGTCGCCCTGATCAAGATCGCCGACTACGCCACGGTCGTCCCGGGGATCGGACTCTTCTCCCTGGCCGCGCTGATCGTCCTCCTCGCAACCCTGCAGATCGTCTTCGATCCGGGGGACGTCTGGGAACGCGTCCGGTGGGCCGGCCCGCACGACGCACGGGAGCCGGTGGATCCGGTGCTCTCCGGAGAGCCCACGGCATGACCATCGCCGCCCCACCGGGTTCCTCGTCCGCGATGCAGGCTTCGTCGGCCATGAAACGGGGCATGCAGATCTGCGGAACGTGCGAATTACTTTCCGTACCGGCGCCCGGGACACAGACTGGGTTCTGCCCCCGTTGCGGTGATCCCATCGAGTTCCGCAAGGCCCAGAGCCGCCAACGAACCTGGGCCTTCGTCCTCGCCGCCGTCGTCTGTTACGTGCCCGCCAACCTCCTTCCGGTGCTGTCCACCATCACGATCGAGGGAACGCAGTCCGACACCATCATGGGAGGGGTGGTTCTTCTCTGGTCGCCGACCGGATGGCCTCTCTCGCTCATCGTTCTCGTCGCGAGCATCATGATCCCGTGTGGAAAGATCGTGGCGCTCATCCACCTTCTCGTGAGCGTGCAGCGTGGCGCGATCGGAAGTCGCCAGGAGCGCATCCGCCTGTACCGATTGGTCGAGGCCATCGGACGCTGGTCGATGGTCGACGTCTTCGTCGACACGTTCACCGTGGCGCTCGTACAACTCCAACCCCTCATGTCGGTCGAGCCCGGCCCGGGGCTCTTCTTCTTTGCCGCGGTCGTCGTCCTGACCATGTTGGCCGTCGAATCGTTCGACCCACGGCTGATCTGGGATTCCGAGAATCCGAACGAGGTGCACGATGCCTGATACCACCACGCCCGCCCCGGAGTCCCGGATCGTTCCGGAAAAGCGCAAACGCCTCTCGTTCGTCTGGATCGTCCCCCTGGTCGCCGCCGCGGCCGGGGGTTGGATCGCGATCACCGAGGTTCTGAATCGCGGGCCGGACATCACCATCGTCTTCGACTCCGCCGAGGGACTCCAGGCAGGAAAAACCCAGATCCGGTACAACGGCGTCGAGATCGGCACCCTCACCCAGATCCGGCTTGCCGAGGATCGCAACAAGGTCGAGGCGACTGCGTCCATCAAGGCGGGGAACGAAGATCTTCTCGTCGAAGGGACCGAGTTCTGGGTCGTGCGCCCACGCATCTCGGGCGCCGAGGTCTCAGGGCTCGAAACACTCCTGTCGGGAGCCTTCATCAGCCTCGAAATCGGAAAGTCCACGAAACGAAAACGCCGATTCATCGCGCTGAAAGAGCCTCCCGTGGTCGACTCCAGCGTTCCGGGTCGGTTCTTCGTTCTCAAGACCGACGATCTGGGCTCCCTGGAACAGGGCTCCCCGGTCTATCTCCGACGTTTCAAGGTGGGACAGGTCTCTTCCTACAACCTCAACAAAGACGGCAAATCCTTCGACGTGAAGATCTTCGTGAACTCTCCCTATGATCGCTACGTGCACCCGGCCACGCGATTCTGGCAAGCGAGCGGCGTGGACCTGTCGCTCAACGCAAGCGGCATCGACGTGAAGACGCAGTCCTTGCTCTCGATCCTCATCGGTGGCATCGCGTTCCAGACTCCTGCCTCGGCCACGCCCCTTCCTCCCGCGGACGAGAACGCCCACTTCAAACTCTTCGAATCGCGGGCGAGCGCATTTCAGGAACCCCTGGGGAAATCCGAGGACTTCATCCTCGTCTTCGACCAGTCGATCCGCGGCCTCGAGATCGGAGCCCCGGTCGAACTTCGGGGTGTCCGGATTGGCGAGGTCGTCGCCACCCGCCTGGTCTACGACCCGAATCAGGAAAACGTATCGGTGCCGGTCACCATTCGCGTCTACGAGGGCCTGCTTGGGTTTCCGCGCACCGCCGACGACGACGGCGACCATCGGATCCGCCTCCAGGCTCTGGTCGAAAAGGGGTATCGCGCGCAGCTCCGCACCGGGAGTCTTCTGACCGGGGCGCTCTTCGTGGCCATCGATCACTTCCCGGACAGCCCGCCGGCCCGGATCGACTGGGCGCAGGAGCCGCCACATCTCGCGACGGTGTCGGGTGGACTCGCCAGCATCGAGGAGGAAGCTCGCGAGGTCCTGACGGAGATCAAGTCCATCCCCTTCCAGAAGATCGGCAAGGACCTGGACATCGCGGTCGACCAGCTGAACGAAACGCTTTTGCAAGCCACCACGCTCCTGGAAAGCGCCAATGGTCTGGTCCAACCAAATTCCGTATTCCTCACCGACCTCGACCAGACGCTCGAGGAGGTGGGCCGTGCGGCCGGGGCGGTACGGGTCCTCGCCGACTATCTGGAACGGCACCCCGAATCCCTACTCCTCGGGAAGCCTGCGGAGGAAGACTGATGCCTCGTACCCGCCGACTCTCGCTCGTTCTCCTGGCCGCGCTGCCCCTGGCCTGCTCGTCCCCGACGTCGCGCTTCTACACGCTTGCGCCGACGATGCCGCGGGAGCCATCGCCACGGATCGACCTGGCGGTTGGCGTGGGGCCCGTGACCATTCCCTCCGCCGTGGACCGTCCCCAATTCGTCCTCCAGGTGGCTCCGAACCGCGTGACACTCGACGAGTACCATCGCTGGGCCGCACCCCTCGCCGAGGGCATCGGCCGCACGGTCGCGGCAGATCTCTCCGCCCTTCTCGGGACGCCCAATGTCGTCTCTCTGCCCGCCCCGAGCT
>JAPOLW010000518.1 GCA_029976905.1 bacterium
GGGCCCGCAGCGTCTCGGCGCCACGCGGAGTCCTGCGCGAATTCGCCGAAGTCAATGACACCCTTGACGCGATGAACAGGTACCTCGAAGGGATCGACGAGGTACGCGTCTGGGATTCGACCTCGGAGGCTCGATTTCTGGTCCTCCCCGAGATGCCCCCGCACTGGCGCGGCCTCTCCGAAACCGAGCTCGAGGCCCGCATCACCCGAAACTCGATGGTCGGCGTCGAGATTCTCGCGTAGGGGGAGGCGGCGATGGACGGACCACAGAACGTTCTGCAAGGATTCGCCGGCTTCGAGGCCATCCCGTTCAAGGATCAGCGCGAGGATCAGGTCTGGCCCGAGTGGCCAGCGCCTCCGGAGGAGTGCCCCCCGGGCAGCGAGGCCGAGGAGCTGTGCAAGTGGGAGGCGTACATGAACGCGATCTTCGCGTTGATGATCTTCGCGTCGAGCCGGACCACAAAGCCGCTCACTCTCGACATGGAGCGGTGGTATCGCGAAACCATGCACCCTCGCGACTACATGAACATGCCGTACTACGAGCTCTGGCTCCTCGCGATCTGCACATACCTCGACCAGTGGCCCGATGCCGACCGGGTCTCGGGCCAAGATCTGCTCGACTGCGGCATCGTGAGCGCGGAGCAGCTCGAGCACGCCCTGAAGATCCAGGAGGTCGCGAAGCACCAGGCCGTGCCCGGGTTCATGCCGCCCAACGAGGAGGGTGAATTCGCGTCGAGCCGGTTCGCCGAGGGCAAGGCGCACAGCCCCAGGTACCGGGTCGGCCAGCCTGTGCGCGGTGTCTTGCAAGCGTCCGCCGGGCATACCCGTCAGTATGCATACCTTCGAGGCCGCGAGGGCGTGATCGACAAGGTGTACCCCGCGACTCCGCCTCGACCCCCCAGCCCGACCGCCCCGTCGACCGGCAACGGCACCTACGAGGCCGCCTACGCCGACATCGCGTCCCGGGGACGCGGCCAGGAATACTTCATCCCGCTCTACAGCGTGTGCTACGACGCCGCCGATCTGTTCGGAGAGCACTTCGCCGAGCCTGGAACGAAGATCTACGCCGACCAGTGGGAGACGTACCTCGAGCCACTGCCGGACCGCCCAATCCGGGTTGCCGGGTCGCGGAACCTGCGCGGAGTCGTCCGGTGAGCGGAGCCGACGAGTCGGGCTGCGCCGCTTCGTCGACCGAGGGTGAAGCCAGGTCCTCTCCCCAGAGCGCGCTCGAGATCGAGCCCCTCCCGCGGGATGAA
The DNA here is from genome assembly GCA_029976905.1 of bacterium. Lineage (GTDB taxonomy): Bacteria > Desulfobacterota > Binatia > UBA12015 > UBA12015 > VGTG01. The sequence continues at coordinate 1,256 of JAPOLW010000518.1, forward strand.
GGGCGGCCGATCTTCAACGACTCGTGGGAAGCCGAGGCCTACGCCATCGGCAAGCTTCTCGTCGCCGAGCGCATCGTTTCGCGCAAGGAGTGGTACGATGCAATCCACGCAGAGATCCAGGCGGCGCAGAAGCGCGGCGACCCCGATCGGGGCGACACCTATTACCAGCACTGGATGAACGCCCTCGAGCGCGTTTGCATCGACAAGGGCCTGACGGATGCGAAGACACTCGCCGAGCACACCCGCCTATGGGGCCGGGCGGTGGCGAACACCCCCCATGGGGCTCCGATCGAGCTCGACAACGCCTTCCGTGCCCCCGAGGCCCCGATCCACGTCCATCGCCACGACCACGACGAAGAGCCGACACAAGCCCCCGAGCCCATGGCCGTGTTCACGCGGGACGATCCCGACCAGGTTTGAGAAGCCGCTACCGTCGCGACGGCTACGGCTCGGGTATGCGGAACAGCCCGCGGACGACGAAGACCACGGGGGCCATGAAGTCCCGCAGTTCATGCCCCCCTCTTCTGCCACCACGGCCGTGAAGCCGGGGGGGCCGATCTTGCAGCCGTACGGCGCCTCGTTTGCGACCCAAGCCGAAGGAGGACCGGCTCGAGTCAGGCCGGTCCCTCGAGAACCGCCGCGAAAATACGCTCGAAGTTCCCTGCCCAGAAGGCTCTGCAGCTCGACTCCGGCTGGCCCGCGAGGCTGTCCTCGAAGCGTCCAATCGGGTTACGGCCGCCCTCGGCGTGTGGATAGTCGCTGGAGAAGAGGTAGAGCTTGGGATCCGAGCGTTCGATCAGGCGCGCCACGTTCTCGCTCGGAAACGGGGTAAATGCGAATTGCTCCGCAAGCTGCGTCGAAGGCTTGCGGCGAAGAGACCGGAGTCCTGGTTCCGTGCGCCCGAAAATCGACACCAGCTCGTCCAACCGCTCCAGAAGCGTCGGAACCCAGCTGGCACCGAGCTCCACACTGGCGCCACGGAGCTTCGGGAAACGCTCGAAGACGCCATCGAGCACGAGGGCCGACAGGAAGCGTTCGGGCGCGTGGTGCATCACGCTGAAGTCCTTGCCACGAACGTTCTCACCGCCACCCATCCAATCCTGCGGGAGAGGCTGGCCGTTGTTCATCCACGCTTCGGGAAGCTGAAGGGGATAGCCACCTACGTGGATCACAAAGGGCACCCCGGCTTCAGCGAGCCGCGCCCAGAACGGATCGAAATCGAGATGGCCGGGCGAGCGACCCCCCGCATCGCCGTGCGGCACCCACACCGCCTGCATGCCATCTTCGATGACCGTTTCGAGTTCCCTCTCCGCGCGCCTCGGGTCTTGCAGCGGAATACTTGCCACCGCCATCAAGCGGGAATCGTCGCTGCAAAAGGCCGCCATGCCACGATTGTGGGCACGCGCCGCGGCGTATTGGACCTCGGGCTCCAATCGACGATCGAACACCACCGTTCCGCTCAAGGTCGAAAAAACGAGCTGTTTCTCGAAACCCAGGAGATCGAGTGCGCGCGAACGGTCCGCAGCATCGAAGGCCCCAAGGGCCTTCTCTTCTTTCGGGCCCCGAATGAGCCCCGGGCCGCCGAGCTCTTCCAGCGTTGCAACATAGGACCGATCGTGGCCACCCGCCCGCGAAAGACGCCACCCGTCTTCCTCGTCCATCGAAGAGCGCGAATAGTCGATGGGTGGAAGGCGGTCGCGCATGGTGGGATCGGCGTGGTTGGTCAGGAAGTCCGGCAGCTCCATGATCTGGCTGTCGGAATCGAGCAGGCGGCGGCCAGCGGCATACGTCATGCGATTCTCCACGCCCGAGACCCTACCACCGAAGGCGGATTTCCCAAGCCCGGCCTAACGAATGTAGCCCAGGCTTCGCAGCGCCTTCTCCTCTTTCTCCGTGAGAGCCCGCCGCGCCGGAACATGCTCTACGTCGTCCAGCGGGTCCTCCCTCCGATATCTTGCGATCAGCATCTCGCGATACTCCCACAATTCATCTGCGACCTCGCCGTGATGCGGACTGGACGGATCAAAGAGGTTCTCGTCGAGCAAGGTGGAGGACCC
>JAPOLW010000519.1 GCA_029976905.1 bacterium
TCAAACAACGCCCATTTTCTGCTCGCACGGCCGAGCACCGATACGGATACCGCGGCCTACGCCGCCCTGGTCATCGACCCGGGCGCCGAGATCAGCGCCATGGGCGTCTACAGCTGGTTTCACCTCCGCGCTCTCGAGAAGGCCTGGATCGTCGCCCACCGGACGCTCTCGCCCGAGCGTCGGGAGCTCTACATCCGTGGGATGTTCCTCGACGAGGCCTTTGCGCTGCACTTTCTCGAGGACATGTACGCCGCTGGGCACGTCGCCGGGTCGTGGGGAGATGCCTCGCAACGCAAAGGAACGCACGACTACTACAACGAAGCTGGTCTCGAAGCCTTCAGCTGGGGTCGTGACGGCACCGGCGTCGTGCTCATGGGGGATGCCCACATGCGGCCGCGCGACGCCGCGCTCGCCGCGCGCGGCGTGCGTCGTAGCCTCGAGCAGGTCCTCGATGTCGCGTCGGGACGCGAGGGTGCGCCGGATTTCGTGATCACGGCGGATATTCCGCCGGAACCCGACGCCTTCGACGTTTGCGAAAATGACCGCATGCCGACGACCGGGGAGGGGCGTCTGGTCGGCTACGACGTCGCCGCGGACCTGCGCGAGATCCTGATTCCGACGGCGGTCCCGGGACTCGCGCCGGGGCTCGGCGCCATGCCTCGCTTCCGGGCCGAGGTCGGCCCGTTCCTTGGCTTTGCGTCCGCGATCGACGGACGCAGCCTCTCGGGCGGATTCCTGCCCGGGCAGGGCGGAGGCGTCATGGGTGGGCTCGACATCGCGGCCAGCGTCGGCCTCGGCCTCGACGGCGTCATTGGCGAGTCGGGAGACGGGCTGGTGTTCGCCCAGGTCGGTTTTCGCGCCGACACGCCGTCGAGCCAGTCGCTGGCCGAGGGGGAATTGGTCGAGCAGGGCGGCAGCATCACCGCGGCGATTCCGGCGCGGCGCGGACTCTCGGCGCGTTTTCGGATGCCGTTCTATCTGGTGCCATTCGACCTCCTCTTCCTGTCGCCGCTCTACCTCGCGTCGCCCGAGACCTACACACAAATGGCGGTCACTGCGGGCAACGGCGGACTCATCCCGTGGCAGCAGGGGCTGGCCACGCGATTCGGCCGCTTCCAGTTCGTGTTGGGTCGCGAGTTCGGCCTCAACTTCTATGGCGCCTTCAGCGGCAGTGACCGCCTGATCGCGCCGCGCCCCGAGAGCGAAGGGGGCCCGATTCTGGTGTCCTTCGACTCCCTGGGTCTGCAGATCCCCCTGGTCGAATACCGGCCGTATCGCGCCTTCTCGGAGAATCAGAGCTCGCAGCTTCTCTTTCAGTTCTTTGCCGGTCTGGACATCCCCAGCGGGGGAAGACCAGTGATCGCGACGAGCGAGCCCGACGTGGATCTCGACGTCGTCTGGTCGCTCGGACTGCGTTTCGGATTCGATTGGCGGTACTACTTCTGAGCCGACGCCTTCCTTTCCCCGGGCTTTTTGTCCGGACACCCCGCCGGGGGGCGGTTTGGACCGGAATTTGAACATTTGTTCGAGGGAAGACAGGTGTGTCCGTGGAAACGGAACATTCGGGTCGATGGCCGTGCGCAGTCAATCGATCCGGCACGGGAGGATCGTCCATGTCTCGCCCCGCACGCGCCGGCTCTCTGGTTGCCTTTTTCGTCTTCGCCCTTTTCCTTGGGGCTTGCGGTGGAGGCGGCAGCCCCGCGTCGAGCCCGGGCGCGCCCGAGCCTGTGGACCCGGAACCGACCGGGCCCCTCGAACTGTGACGGAGTAGAGTTCGACAGCACCTTCGACGCGGTGCAAAAAGTCGTCTTCGAGCCCTATGGGTGCACCATCGAGACGTGCCACGGTTCACAAAGCGCCTCGGGCGGGCTCGATCTCTCCCCGGACGTGGCCTGGGAAAATCTGCACGATGTCCCGTCTTCGGGGAGTGGCGATCTCCGCATCCTTCCGGGCTCGGCGCGGCGGAGCGTGCTCTACCAGAAGCTGGCCGCAGCGACCCTGGGTGAACCGACGTTGGGCAGCCCGATGCCGATCGGCCGCAAGCCACTCTCGGAGAACGACCTGAGTCTCGTCCAGTGGTGGATCTACGGTGGCGCCCCGAAGGCGGGCGTGGTGCTCGATGCCCTCGAGTTCGTGCCCGGCTGCCTCCCCGATGCCGAGCCCATCGAGATCAAGCCCCTCGCCAAGCCGGCCGCCGGCGAAGGGATCCAATTCGAGATGCCCATCTTCGATCTGCCCGCGGGGCTCGAGCTCGAGCGATGTTTTGCAACCTACTTCGACGTCTGTGACCAGGTTCCCACCGAACTGCAGGATGCGGCCGGGGAGACCTTTCCCTTCGGGGCGCGCGAGCTACGCATGGACCCCGGCAGTCATCACCTGATTCTGTGGTTGGCCTCCGTCGCGGCCGATCAACCCGACGATCCGAGCTTCGGCGAATGGACGTGTGCGAGCGGCCCGCCCGCCGGTGAGCGCTGTGAGCCGATGGACCTCGCGGCCTGCGGCGAGGGCTCTTGCGTGAGTCAGGCCGTGGATAGCTTCGCGTGCATCGGTTACGGCCCGAGCGCCGGTGGGGGTGGGCCGGGCCGGGTGGCGATCGGCGGCGCGCAGCAGGCCCAGGATTTCGTGCAATATCCCGAGGGCGTCTACGGCCGCATCCCGTGTCGTGGTGTCCACTACTGGAACCCCCACACCTTCAATCTCACGACGGAGGAACAGACGGTCCACGCCCGTCTGAACTACTACTTCCCCGAAGCCGACAAGCAGCAGTACTTCATTCGCGGCGGTCTCACCGGGCCGATCTTCATTGCCGCGGGCCAGGCTCCGTTCACGAAGGAGACCTACTGCGCGACCGAAACGTTCCCCCGGGGCACCCGGCTCTTCGGCCTCTCCTCGCATACGCACAAACACGGCGAGCGCTTCTGGATCACCGGCCCCGGGGGCGATCTTCTCTACGAGAACTTCGTCTACAACGATCCCAACGAAGAGGTCTTCGATCCTCCCCTCGAGTACGACTCGGCGGATCCTGCCGAACGGACCGTGGAGTTCTGCGCGACCTACAACAATGGCGTCAACGACGACGGAACGCCGAACGTCGACTTGGTCACCCGTTCGTCGCGCGTCCCGGCGAGCGCCAGCGCGGAGGGCTCGTTCGGCGCGTGCGTACCGATCGCGTGTGTCAACGACGGCATGGTCGGGGAGACCTGCAATGGCGACGACGACGATGCGAGCTGCGACAGTTCGCCGGGTGCCGGAGATGAAAACTGCGATGCCTGCA
>JAPOLW010000051.1 GCA_029976905.1 bacterium
CATGCGCCTACAGCTCGTCACACCCGACCGGCAGGTTCTCGATGCCGAGATCGAGGAGATCTACGCTCCCGGCATCCGCGGTGAATTCGGCATCCTGCCCCAGCACGTGAACTTTTTGACCGCGCTGGATACCGGCAGTCTGCGCTACCGCAGCGCTGGCAAGGACCACTGGGTCGCCGTGAGCGGGGGCGTCGCCGAGGTCCTGGGTGAGAATGTCACCATTCTCGCCGACAGCGCCGCGAGGGCCGACGAAATCGACGCGGCGACCATCGCCGCCGAATGCTCCTCCGCCGAGGCGGCGCTCGCAGACGCCGAGGCGGGAACGGCCGAGGCGGCCGACCTCCAGGCCGCGCTCGCGTGGGCCCGCGCGCGCGAATCGGTGGCCTCGCGCTCTTGAGAGCATCGCGGCCGCGGTAGATCCTTCCCGGAGGCTACGGAATGAAAAACAGCGTCTGGATTCTCTGGATCGGCAGCCTGGCGGCGGCCTTCGCCGGCAGCGGTTGGGTGGCCAGCCTCGGCCAGGGCGTCTTCTGGCTGACCCTGCTCGCCCATCTGGTCGAGTTCTTCGTGAACCGGCCGCTCTTCGAGAAGGTCGGCGGCTCGATGGGTCACCACTTCGTGCAGACGATGATCTACGGCCTCTTCCACTGGACGCCGCTCAAGCGGAGTCTGGAAGAGAACTGAATCCGAGAGCTGTCTCAGGCCGTCGCGACGAGCGGGCGGCTCGAGGAAAGCTCGAAGTGCAGATCGTCTGAGTCGTCCGGCCAGTCCACGTCGACACACTCTCCACCGTCGAGTTGCCCAGAGGCGACCAGGCGGGCGAGCGGAAAGACGAGCTTCTGCTCGAGGACCCGCTTGAGCGGGCGAGCGCCGTGCTCGGGATCGGTGCCCTCGTCGAGCAACCGGCTGTAGACGCGATCGCTGTATTCGAGATCGATCGGCTCGCGGTGGCGGGCCAACCGACGTTCGATCTTCGCGAGTTCGATGGAGAGGATCCTACGCAACTCGCTCTTGTCGAGTCGGTGGAACACGACCTTGTGGTCGAGGCGGTTCAGAAACTCCGGTGCGAAGGTCCGCTTCGCCGTCCAGAGAACGGCGTCCTCGATGCGGCGGTGAACGCGTTCGGCCGGTTCGTCGGTGGAGCGAACGAAGCCCATGTTGGGCGAAAGGATGTCACTGACCGCGCGACTGCCGACGTTGCTGGTCAGGAAGATCATGCAACCCGAGAGATCCACTTCCTTGTTGTTTCCAAGCGTCAGGCGCGCTTTATCGAGGATGCCCAACAAGAGCTGCCAGAGCGAATCGTTCGCCTTCTCGATCTCGTCGAAGAGGAGAAGTGTGAACGGGCATTCGGCGGTCTGGTGCCGGGTGATGTTCGCCGAGGAGAGATACGGGCTGGTCTCCTGGTGGCCCAGGTATCCCGGCGGCGAACCGATCAAGCGCGCGATCTCGTGACTGTGGCTGAATTCGGCGCAGTCGACCTTGAGCATGGCCTTGCGGTCCCCGAAGCAGGCTTCCGCGATCGCCTCGACGAGATTCGTCTTGCCGGTTCCCGTCGGGCCGAGGAAGAGGAACGAGCCCAGCGGACGATCCGGACTGGCGAGTCCCGAGTGATAGATCTGGAATGTCTGCAGGACGGCCTGGATCGCGGCCTCTTGTCCGATGACGCGATCCGAAAGCTGCCTGCGGAGCAATTCGACCTCGTCTCCCAGTCGGTCCGGCGAAAGGCGTCGCCGATCGGTGGCGCCCGGAACCTTGCCCATGTTTACGGCCCCGCGCCGGCGTCGGCCGGTGAAACCGCCTCCATCGATGTGCGCTGCTTCGTCCACGGATGGGATAATCGGAGCAGCCAGGCCCGCGCTTAAGCCAAAAATTCTCCCCCCGGACTGCGCACGCCTCCCCGACCCGGACGCGCGGCGCCTCCGAGCGGAGCCCGGACCCTGAACCTCCCGCCCGGAGGCCCGGCCCCCCCGGGCCTCCGCCAACCAGACCGCCCCCGGACCCGTCAGAAAACTTTGCGGCGCGTCAGGAAGTTGGCGGGAGGTGGCGCCCCGCGAACGACGGGAATCCTGCGATGGAGAGCGCCTCTGCGCGAAAAATGTAGTCTTTTTAGATTCTTGCGAGGATTTCCCCGCTGGCGCAGACCCGCAGGAGGATGGCATCGCGCTTGCGAGGAGTTGGTAGCAGCCAAGGAGACTTCCATGAAGCTGACTGTCACATTGCAAGACCTCATTTCCGCCGTGTCGGAGTTCGCTGAGGACGAGAACGAGATCATCGCCACGGTGGTCCACCTCGTTCACAGCGGCCGCGTTCGACTCGCCGGAAGCTCGTTTTCCGACGACTTCATCGATTCCGCCGCCTGAGCGAGCAGATCCATGGATTCCGTCGTCACGTTCTCTCCCGGTCACATCGGCGACCGCCGCTTCTATTACGTTGCCGGCCAGGCCGTCGAACTCTGGGAGAACCCCGAGACGCCTTTCGGTTGGGGCGAAGAGGACCTCGCCGCCTACGCCAAGGACGGCAGGTGGGAGTTCCTTTTCAATGCCCTCGTCCTCTCCTCGGTCCTGACCGAGAGCACCGGAACCCAGACCGACTGAGACGTCCTGCCCCCGGCGACCGCTCGCGCTCCCGCGACCGAGCGCCGGGATTCTCGGTTCGACGCCGAACGTCGGTCACGGCCGACTCATGCGCGCGACCCGGCCAGGGGCTAGGCTGTGCGGATGCCCCGCAAGACCAACCGCCTGGCCGCCGAGCAAAGCCCCTACCTGCGCCAGCACGCGCACAACCCGGTGGATTGGTACCCCTGGGGACCCGAGGCACTCGATCGTGCCCGCCGCGAGGATCGGCCGATCCTCCTCTCGATTGGCTACTCCGCCTGTCATTGGTGTCACGTGATGGAGCGCGAGTCCTTCGAAGACGAAGCCATCGCCGCCCTGATGAACGACGGGTTCGTCAACATCAAGGTCGACCGTGAAGAGCGTCCCGACCTCGACGCGATCTACATGAACACGGTCCAGATGTTGACGGGTTCGGGCGGCTGGCCACTGACCGTCTTCCTGTCCCCGGACGGAAAGCCCTTCTACGGCGGCACGTACTACCCTCCCGAAGATCGCTACGGCCGCCCCGGCTTTCCCCGCGTCCTCGAGGCCGTCCGGCGCGCCTATGCCACCAAGCCCGAAGAGCTCGCGCGCACGACCGAGCAGCTCCTCGATGGCCTGACGAAACTTTCGCGTTTTGAAGCGAGGTCGGACGCCCTCGTGCGGGAAACCGTCACCGGCGCGGCTGAAAAGCTCTTCGAGGCCCGCGATGCCACACATGGTGGCCTGGGGGATGCTCCGAAGTTTCCCAACGTACCCGCCTTCGGCTTGTGGCTACGCCACTGGTCCGCGACCGGCCACAAGGACATGCGGGAGGCCTTCGAGCAAACGCTCGATGGCATGGCTCGCGGCGGCATGTACGACCAACTCGGCGGGGGTTTCCACCGCTACTCCGTCGACGCGCACTGGCTCGTGCCGCACTTCGAGAAGATGCTGTACGACAACGCCCAGCTCGCACCGTTGTACCTCGACGGATTCCGGGCCACCGGGAAGCCTCTCTACGCGCGCATCGCCCGCGAGACCCTGGACTATCTCCGCGGGAGAATGCGCCATCCCGGCGGTGGCTTCTACTCGACCGAGGACGCGGATACCGAAGGAGAAGAAGGGCTTACCTACCTTTGGCGCCTCGAGGAGATCGAGAACCTTCTCGGTGAGGAGGCTGGGCCTTTGGTCGCCCGGTACTACCAGGTCGATGAGGCGGGGAATTTTGCCGAGCCCGGCCAGACCGAACGCAAGAGCATCCTGCACGTGAAGCTCTCGTTCGAAGAGCTGGCCCGACTCTTCGGGACCCCACCAGCCGAAGTCGAGCGGATCGTCAGCGAAGGCCGCGGCCGCTTGCTCACGGCCCGCGACCAGCGGCCGCAACCGGGCCGCGACGAGAAGATCCTCACCAGTTGGAATGGCCTGGCCATTCGCGCCTTCGTCTTCGGCGCCCGGGTCCTCGACGACCCCTCGTATCTCGAGTGCGCCGTAGACGCCGCGGCATTCCTCGACGAGAACCTCCGCGATGAAGAGGGTGGGCTTCTACGCACGTTCAAGGATGGCGTCGGGCGGTACCCGGCCTACCTCGACGATTACGTCTGCTTCGCCGCTGCCTCCCTCGACCTCTTCGAGGCAACGGGCGACAGCCGGCACGCGGATCGAGCGCGACACCTCGCCGACGTTCTTCGCAGCGAATTCCTCGACCCCGAGGCAGGAGGCTTCTTCTTCACATCCCGGAATCACGAAGAGTTGATCGATCGTCCAAAGATCGCCTTCGACAGCTCGCTCCCTTCCGGGAATGCCGTCGCCACCGAGGTCTTCCTCCGCCTCGGCCACCTGCTCGACGACGAGTCCATGCGCGCGACGGCCGAGCGAACCCTCGGCCTCTTCGGCAACCTTCTCGAACGACAACCGTTCGGCCTGGCCTACCTCCTCGGCATACTCGACGACTATCTGCGAGGCCCCAGGGACGTCGTCGTGGTCGGCGACCGCGACGACCCACGTACCGGCGCTCTGGTGCGGGCGGCCTGCTCGGTCTACGCACCGGGTCTGAGCGTGTTCACCTTCGACGGGCGCGACAGCGGTGCGCCCCTACCGGCGATCGCGCGCGGCAAGGCCCACCCCCACGAAACACCTTCGGCGTACTACTGTGCATCCTTCACGTGCTCGCCGCCGGTCACCGAACCCCGGGCCCTCCTCGAGCTGCTCGCCCCATCGAGCGAGCCCACCGGGTAGCACCACCGCAGACGTATCCCGCCACGCCGGACCCCGCGCACCCGCGAAAGCCTCACGCCGAAAGCATACGGCGGTGCTCCGGGGCCGCGATCGCGGCGAGGGCAGCCGCCCGCTCCTGGAGATCCCGCCCGGTCAGGCGCGCGACACCGTGTTCGGTGACTACGTAGTCCACGGTGAAGCGGGGCAGCGAAACCGCATTGCCTGCGGGAAGTTGCGATACGATCCGAGATCGACCTTTTGCGGTTGCCCGCAAGGCGACGATGGAACGACCGCCGCTCGAGTACCGGGCGCCTTCGACAAAGTCGAGACTGCCCCCGACGCCACTGACGGGATGACCTTCGATGGTCGCTCCATTGACCTGACCGGTCAGGTCCACCTCGATGGCCGAGTTGATCGACACGAAGCGCTCGAGGGAGGCCAGATGGGGCAGGCTGTGCGTGACGGTCGTGGGCTGGAGGGACACGCGTGGGTCGGCAATGGCACGTCGGTACATCTCGACCGAACCCGAGAGCTCCCCGGTGACCACGCGGGCCTCGGGCCGTCGATCGAGGAACTCGATCAGGGGATCGCTGTACATCCCCGAATGCAGTTTGATGCCGGGCCGTTCCGAGAGTCCGAGAAGGACGGCTTCGGGGATGGTTCCGACGCCGAGCTGGACCCAGGAGTCCTCGGGAACGAGTTCGAGGACATGACCCACGATGGCTCGGTCGACGTCGTCGCACGTGGCTCGTGGCAGGACACCAAGCGGACCCGTCGCCTCGACCGCCAGGTCGATCTGGCCAAGATCGACTTCCGTCGTTCCTGAAGACCAGGGCATGTCGGGATGGATCTCGGCAATGACCAGACGCGCTGCCTCGATCACACTGGGATAGATCGCGCAGGCATTTCCGAGACTCACGCTTCCCCCCCGCGGCGGGGAGCATTGAATGACGGCAACCTCTGCTTCCAGCGCACCACCGCGTCCGAACATCCGGGGAATGTCCCCAAAACGCAGCGGCAGGAACCCTGTGCGCCCATGGCGCGCCACCTTCCGCAGCGCTCCGCCGACCTGCCAGGTCACATAGCGATAGCCGGGCCCGAGTCCGCCCGTCTCATGCTCGGTCGCATCGAGGTCGCCGAGGAATCGATATCGTCCGAATTGAAGTCCGGAGTAGAGACGCGTCGGGTTGTCCGGGTCTCCGCGCGAGGCTGCAATTGCATCGAAGATCGACCAGGGCTCGATGCATCCCTGCGGCAGGACGACGCGGGAGCCCGCCGGAATCGCCGAGACCGCCCTTGCCGCGTCGACCCGCTCCACGCCGGATTGCCTAGAACTCGTCCTTCAAGCGACGGGTGGCTCCAAAGACTTCGACCTCGTCGTCCTCGAGGTCCGGAAAACGCTCGAAGATGGCCGCGCGGAGTTCCTGGTTCTTGCTGCGCAGGAACGGATTTGTGTTCCGTTCGGACCCGATCGTGCTCGGGAGCGTTGGCTGGCCCTCCCGTCGGCGGGCACGTGCCCACGCCAGCTTGTCGGCGATGGCCTTGTTGCGCGGCTCGAGAAGATAGGCGAACTCGAGATTCTTCACCGTATATTCGTGGCCCGCGTAGACCTTGGTGGCTTCGGGCAAGGTGTTGAGCTTGGCGAGCGAGTTCATCATCTGCTCGGGGTCGCCCTCGAAGAGCCGCCCACATCCCGCCGCGAAGAGGGTATCTCCCGTGAACACCGCCCGCTGCTCCTCGAAATAGTAGGCGATGTGACCACTGGTATGCGCGGGAACGTAGATGACCCGGGCTTCGAGTTGGCCGACGTGCACGGTATCTCCCTCGCGCACCCCGTCGGTCAGCGCCGGGATCCGGCCATCATCATCGGCATTCCCGTAAACCCGAACGGGAATTCTGCCCGCGATTTCCTCGTTTCCGCCGACGTGGTCGTAGTGATGGTGCGTCGACAGGACCGCAGTGATCGTGACCCCCTCGGCCTGCGCCGCGGCCAGCATCGGCTCTACCTCCGAGCAATCGACGACCGCAGCCGTTCGCTCGGCCTCGTCGATCACCAGGTAACTGTAATTGTCGCTCAGAACGGGCACGGGTACGACGCGCATGGTGACCTCCTCGAAAAAACCCAGGGATTCAGGGTCGGCTACCGGATTGCGCGGGCCGGCGCCAGCCCGGCCAGAAGCCCGCTTGCGTGGTGGAAACGATTACGGCCCGCGCGCGGAGCAAACGTGACATAGCTCGAGAACCCCGCAAGCGGCGTATCCCCGACCGCACGACGTAGGTAGGCAACGTCGACGCCAGGGAGCCCGTAGCCGGCGCCGCTCGCCAGATCGCTGCGAAAGTAGAGCACGGCCGCCACTCCACCCAGCGCGCCCAGTCCTTCCGACGCTGCCTCCAACCGGCGTCGGGCTCCGACCGGATCGGCCGCCGCTAGCGCCAGACGGGTCCCCGGCAGGACCTCGTCGCCGACGAGAAGCGCGCTGCGATCGGGATTGACGCCGACGATGGGCCGCAGGAGGGGGTCGGCCGTGTCGCCCTCCGGCACCAGGGCGATGTGGACCCGAGCCAGCGACTCGGCCGGGTCGGACTGCCACGACGCCGGCAGCGATGTGATGATCTCCTCCAATGCCGGCCGCCCATCGAGGGTGAGAATCCGATTTGCCTCCGCATCGGTGACGGTCCACCACGTGCCGATGGGGGTGGGGACCGGACTCCGGATCGCTTCGACCGATAGACCGCCGAGGACGAGGCCTGCCACAGCATTCGCCGCGCTTTCCCCTCGAGCGGCGACCTTCGTAACCCCGGTCATACCGCTCTCGGTGGCGCCAGCACCAAGCACCGGCACCGCACCGGCCGTCTCCTCGATCGCGCCGAGCAACTCGTCCGGAGCGAGATTGTAGCTATCGGCCAGCAGAACGATGGTCTTCTGTGACGAGCCCATCTGGGCGGTCCGGCGACCGATTTCGTGACCGAACGACTGCGATCGCCCACGCAGCCCGCGCAGGAAGAAGCGCTCCACCTCCAGGTCGCCGGTCAGGGCAAGCGCCGAGATCCCCGCATCCACGTCGCCGCCCCCGGGCGTGCCTTGGTCCGGTACGACCGATGCCGCGCTGCATCCGATCACCGCATCGATCCCGGCGCGGCTTTCGATCTCTTGCGAGACCTGATCGAGCATCGACTCGTAGCGCGCGCTCGCGAAGAAGAAGGCAATGCGGCTGAGGCCCTCCGCGCTGATCCCGGCCGCAAGGCGTTCGCCGATCTCCCGGGCGGCGACGGCCGGGTCGGCCGCCCGCGAAAAGGCGCTGTACGCCTGCAACATCGGCCCAGTGTGCCGTCTGGGAGCCCTCTCGATCAATGACTGGGGCCTTGCGATCCGCAGGAAGGTCCGGGAACCTTTCCCATGGTCGACGTCCCACTCCCGCGCGAGCGCTGGCTCGGTCTCGCCGGGCGCGGCATCCACGTCGACTTTCCATTCTTTCTCGCTCCCATGGTGGGCCTTTCCCACGTCGCCTTGAGGAGTACCGCTCGCAGCTACCTCCCGGCTGGCGCCCGGACGCTGCTCTTCACCGAGATGCTCTCGTCGCGCCGGCTTCCCACCGAGCGCATCGGAGACCGCCCCGAGACGGCGACCGACGCCTCGGAGACCGATCTGGTACCGCAGCTTCTCGGCAATGAAGAACGCTTCATCGCGGCCTCACTCACCAAGCTCGCCGCGATCCACCCGCGCGCGGTCGACATCAACATGGGCTGCCCCGTCACCCAGGCCCTGCGTCACAACTGGGGCGTCGCCCTGATGGGCGATCCTTCCTACGCCGAAGAGGTCGTGCGGACGACCGTGCGCCTTTCGCCCTGGCCCGTGTCGGTCAAGCTACGCACGGGCCTCGACGACGATCCCGAATATCTGCTCGACTTCTGCCGCATGGTCGAGTCCGCGGGCGCCGCCTGGATCACACTCCACCCCCGGGTCGCGCGTCAGGGGAGGCGTGGTACCGCGAATTGGGACTACATCGGACGAGCGCGCGAGGCCGTGCGCATCCCGGTGATCGGCAACGGCGACGTCCAGACCGCGGAGGATGCTCTCGACCTCCTGCGGCGTACCGGATGCGATGGGGTGATGATCGGTCGAGCGGCCGTCGCGCGACCGTGGATCTTCTGGCAGATCGGTCGGGCCCTCGGGCTCCCCGACCCGCCCGAACACGCGGGTCTACCAACACCCGCCGATGCCTGGGCCGAGGGTGGAGAATTCCATAGGGCCTTCGAGCGCTTCGTATCCATCGCGGAGCCTCGATTCCTCGAGAGAGACGCTCGCAAGCGCATCAACTTCTTCGTCCACTGGGGAGCCCGTTGGCTCGACTTCGGACATGAATTGTGGCGCCGTATCTCGTCGGCGCCCGACGTCTCCGAGGCCCGGGCGCGCGCGACCGCCTTCTTCGAAAAGCCCCAGAGAATGGCGGCGAGAACCGTCCTGCGAAGTTAGGCTCTTCTACCCGTCGCGACGCTCATCCGCTTCAGGTCCGGCGTCCTCGGCTTCTGAAGCGTCCACCTCTTCCGCACCGTTCTCGTCGGAGACATCTCCCTCGACGACCCGTGCCAGACTGACCGCTCGTTCTCCCTCGTCGAGATCGAGCATCTTCACGCCCTGCGTGTTGCGGCCGATGACGCGCATCTCGTCGACGCGCATCCGGATGAGCCGACCGCGGTCGGTGACGAGCATCACCTCGTCTCCGTCACCAACCTGTGCCACACCAACGACGCCGCCGGTGCGTTCTCCCACCTTCATCGTGATGATGCCCTTGCCGCCGCGCGTCTGGAGGCGGTACTCCTCGAGATCGCTGCGCTTGCCCTGGCCCCGTTCGGAGACGGTGAGGATGGTCGCGTCGGGAGCGAGAACGACCAGGCTCACGACCGCGTCGTCCCCGTCGAGGGAAATGCCGCGAACCCCCCCGGCGGCTCTCCCCATCGCGCGTGCATCGCTCTCGCGGAAACGGATGGCCTGGCCGTTGCGCGTCGACAGCAAGACCTCACGGCCCTCTTCGACCAGCCCGGCGCCGATGAGTTCGTCGCCCTCTTCGAGATTGATCGCGATCAACCCCGACGCGCGGCGATTCGAGTACGCCATCAGGTCGGTCTTCTTCACCGTACCGCGCCGGGTAACGAGAATGACACGGGATCCTTCGGTGAATTCGGGGACCGTGAGGAAGGCCGACAGCTGCTCTTCCTTCCCGAGTTGCAGGAGGTTTACGATCGCCTTTCCGCGCGCCGTCCGCGCCGCCACGGGAATTTCGTAGACCTTGCGCCAATGGACCCGACCGGCCGTCGTAAAGAAGAGGATGATGTCATGGGTCGAGGCGACGACGAGATTCTCGATGAAATCCTCGTCGCGAGCCGTTGCGCCCTTCTTTCCCCGTCCACCTCGGCGCTGCGGTCGGTACTCGGTGGCGGCGATCCGCTTGATGTAGCCCGCGTGGGAAACGGTCACGACCATGTCTTCGCGGGGGATGAGATCTTCGTTGGTGATCTCGTCGCCGGCCTCGATGATCTGCGTGCGTCGCTCGTCTCCGTACGTCTCGCGGATCTCCCCGAGCTCCTCCCCGATGATCTTGTCGACCTCCGACGGTGTCTCCAGAATGAACCGCAGGCGGGCGATGAGTTCTTCGGTCTCCCGGTATTCCTCGAGGATCTTCTCGCGCTCGAGATTCGTGAGGCGTTGGAGCCGCATGTCGAGAATGGCCTGCGCCTGGATCTCCGAGAGGCCGAAGTTCGACATGAGTCCCGTGCGGGCCTCCCCGGGGTTCGGAGCGGCCCGGATCAAGGCAATCACCGCGTCGAGGTTCTCCAGCGCGATCTTCAGTCCGGCGAGGACATGGAGTCGCTCCTCGGCCTTGCGCAGATCGAAGATGGTCCGGCGCGTGATGACTTCGCGACGGTGGTCGAGGAAGACCCGCAGCGCTTCGCGGAGATTGAGCAGTTTCGGCTGCCCGTCGACGATCGCCAGGAGATTCACACCGAAGGAGTCCTGCATCGGTGTGAGTTTGAAGAGCTGATTGAGGACGACCTGGCTCACGGCATCGCGCTTCAACTCGATCACGATGCGCATGCCATTGCGGTCTGATTCATCCCGAAGATCGGAGATCCCCTCGATCTTCTTCTCGTTGACCAATTCGGCAATGCGCTCGATGAGACGCGCCTTGTTCACCTGATAGGGAATCGCGTCGACGATGATGGTGTCGCGACCCGTCTTGGGATGCGTCTCGATCTCGGCGCTGGCCCGCACCTGAAGGACACCGCGCCCGCCCGTGTAGGCCTCCCGGATCGCTGCCGTCCCGCGGATGAAGCCACCGGTCGGAAAGTCGGGACCGGGGATGTACTGCATCAGATCCAGGGATGTGAGCCCGGGGTTCTCGAGCAGGGCGAGGCAACCGTCGAGAAGCTCGTTCAGATTGTGGGGCGGGATGTTGGTTGCCATGCCCACGGCGATTCCCGCCGCACCGTTGAGCAGGAGGTTGGGAATCTTCGCCGGCAGGACGAAGGGCTCGTGCTCGGACTCGTCGTAGTTCGCAACGAAGTCCACCGTCTCCTTGTCGATGTCGGCCAGAAGCTCGCTGGCAATCCGGGAGAGGCGGATCTCGGTGTACCGCATCGCTGCAGCGGCGTCTCCGTCCACGGAGCCGAAGTTGCCCTGCCCGTCGACGAGCGGGTAGCGCATCGAGAAGTCCTGGGCGAGGCGGACGATGGCGTCATAGACCGCCGAATCGCCGTGCGGGTGATACTTGCCGATGACGTCGCCGACGATGCGTGCCGATTTCTTGTAGGCCCGGTTCCAATCGACCCCAAGCTCGTTCATCGCGTGGAGTACACGTCGGTGCACGGGCTTGAGACCATCGCGGGCGTTGGGCAACGCCCGCCCGATGATGACGCTCATTGCGTAGTCCATGTAGGACTGCCGCATCTCGTCTTCGATGTTGACCGGAATACGTTCTGCCATCTTTTACCCGCCCGCCCGGAGTCCGTTCGTCCGCAGAGTCGGCCCGATCAGATGTCCAGGTTTCGCGCGCTCAGGGCGTGCTTTTCGATGAAGTTGCGCCGCGGCTCGACCGCATCCCCCATCAGGGTGGAGAAGATCTGCTCGGCTTCGGGCGCATCGTCGACCCGTACCTCGAGAAGGGTGCGGGTCTCGGGGTTCATGGTGGTCTCCCAGAGCTGCTCGGGATTCATCTCTCCGAGGCCCTTGTAGCGTTGAATCTCGAGACCCTTGCGCGCGTTGGACATGAGGTGACGAACCGCTGCGGCCAGGTTCGGCATCGAGATGCGCTCCTTGGCCGTGACCACCGTAAAGGGAGGCCTACCAGCACCCGCGAGTTCGCCGGTCAGCCGACGGACTTCCTCGAACTCGGGTGACGCACAGAATTCCAGCGAGAGAATGGTCTGGGTCTTCGCCGGTCCCGCGGCCGTCGTCACCTGGATGACCGGAAGCTCACCGGGGGCCGGTTGCGTGATCTCGACACCGACCAGCTCGACCTCCGAGCGCTGCTCGAGCCGTTCCCGAAGACTGCTGGCGATGGTTTCCAACAACGACGTATCCCGGAAGGATTCCGGACCCAGACGCGCTTCCTCAGCTGCCGCAGCGACCACCGAGCGATTGCGACCGCCTCGTTCCACGACGACCAGGATGCGCTCGAGCTTCCCGAAACGTTCCAGAACATTCCCGAGCGCTTCGCCCGCCAGGGGCACCTCGCCTCCGGTTCCCTCGACCTGGATCTCGTCGCTCCCCAGCTGGATGAGATATCTCTCGAGCGCGGCCTCGTCCTTGAGATACTCCTCCTTCTTGCCCTTCTTCACCTTGTACAGAGGCGGCTGCGCGATCATCACGTGCCCACCCTCGATGAGTTCGGGGTACTGCCGGTAGAAGAAGGTCAGCAATAGCGTGCGGATGTGGCTTCCATCGACGTCCGCGTCGGTCATGATCACGAGCTTGTGGTACCGCAGCTTCGAGAAGTCGCGGTCCTCCTTGCC
>JAPOLW010000520.1 GCA_029976905.1 bacterium
GGATTGGCGGCAATCCGCGAGGCCGCCGATCTCCTCTTCGCATTCGCCGAGCCTTTCGACGACGACCTCGAGGCCTTCGAGGCCGCTCTTGCCGTCGGGCGCGAAATCGATGCGCGGGATCCCGGAGCGCGAGCCGTCTCCCTGCTCACGCTGCAGGCCGCCCGAGGTCTGGAGTTTCACGCAGTCTTTGTGGTGGGCTGCGAGGATGGGCTTTTGCCGTTGCATCCCGACGACGAGGAGTGCGCCGACGGGGAAAGAGAGCGTCGTCTGTTCTTCGTCGGCATGACCCGGGCGCGCGAGCACCTATTCCTGACGCAGGCGCGCCGGCGGGGACGCATCGGGGCCACCGAGCCCTCGCCCTACCTCGCCGACATCGCCCCGGAATTGTGCGAACATCGCGGATCCACGCCCACACGAACGGGCACGGCAGCGCCCGTCCAGGACGACCAACTCGACCTCCTCGAGGCGCCGCCGCGACGGCGCCCGACGCGCCCGCGCCGGCCTGGAGGCTAGAGTCTAGCCGCGAGCCGCCAGGAGAGCCCGGCCGAAGCCCGCCAGTTCTCCCATGGAATGGAGCCGGTGAACGTTGCCGGTGCCGCGCAGATCCCCCGCGGCGAGGCCGCGCCCGCCAACCACGAAGGCGGGGCGACGATCGGCCGGAAGGGATTCGATCTCGCGCGCTTCGGGCAGGATCGAGGCCCCTTCGACCGCGACCGTGCGCCAGACCAGCACCGGGGAGTACGTTCGGGCCGCCGAGACCAATGCGACACGAGGCAGATCGACCCCGAGGTTGAACGCGCGAAATCCGAGGTCCGCCAGAACGGCCGAGGCCATGACCGAAGGAAGGATGTACGGATCCGTCTCGATCGCACCGCCGAGCGCGATCGGGGCCTCCCGGGATTCGGGAACGGCACTGCGGATCTCCATGAGGGCCTGTAGACAGGTCTCGATCGCACGGCGTTCGTCGACCATGCCCTCGGGGCTGCGCGCGGCGAGGACGCCGATCTCCCGCAGAGCCGCGCGGATCGGGCCGTCACAAAGGGACGAGAGCGGCGCGCCGTCGAGGAAGGCCGAGACGAGCATGCGTCTGGCGACCCGCGAATCGTCGGATTGCAAGGCCTCGAGCAAAGCATCCGCAGGTGGGACGCCTTCTTCCCCCGGCACGTCCGCACGCGCGTAGCCGAGCAGATCCGGGCGCAGCAGTTCGAGACCGGTCTCGCGGATGAAGCGTACCGCCTCGGCCCGCGCGATGCGGCGGTGCCCGCCCGCGGTCCGCTCCGCGCGCAACCGGCCATCATCTGCCCAACGCCGCACCGATGATTCCGAGAGGCCGACAGCCCGGCCCAGGTCGCGCGGAGAGAGGTACTCCGGACTCTCCATGACCCGGCTATCCTGAAGGATATAGAAGTTCTGTCCATATCGGGAAAGCGGTTGACTCTTCCATAGAGATTTTCTAGTGACAGTTTTGACAGGTTTTAGGAGGCCTTATGGACACCATGATCGGACAATCGGCGCCCGTCCCCCAGGACGGCACTCCCAAACTCGACGAGATCCTCGACCGGATCGGACCCGAGTTCGTCTTCGTCGACCCCCGGCAGGCGCCGCTGTACCACCGCGAAGCGCTGGAATCGGGAGAAAGTAGGCTGGCCCTGGCGATTCTGGAGGACGCCCTTCGTTGCGCGGTGCGTCACGCGGAATCCTCCCTGCCCCGTCAGCGCGAAGAAGCGCGCGAGGCCCTGGCCTGGATCGAGTCCACCGAGGACGACTATTGGCTGGCCTTCGAGCCGATCTGCCAACGCTTCTCGATCGATCCGCAGTGGGTGCGCAGCCAGGTGGCCCGGATCCTCGAGATCAGCGCCCAGCCGTCGCCACGCGCCGCCTGAGTGCCGCCCGATCCCGCATCACGCGATGCGGGCAGACGATCGCCTCAGCCAAACAGGCGCACGATTGCGGATTGCCCGCCGGTGGCCAGGAGCGCGCCGTCGCGGCTCCAGAGGTGGATGAGACCGTGGGCGAATCCGCGACGGACGCCGTGGATGCGGATGTCGCACAGCACCCAATCGGTCGGGACGATCTGCAGGATCCGGATCGTATTGTCGAGGCTATTCGCCCCCGCCCAGCGACCCAGCGCCGGCCCGATGCCGCCGGTCATCCAATCGGCGACGATCGCGAGCGCAGCCGCCGACATCTCCATCTCGGGGATGCGGACCCAAAGTGCCGAGCGCCCGTCGCCGCTGGGCGCCTTTCCCTGGCGCGCCCCCCAGGTCCCGTGCCCGACCCGTAGATCGACCCGGGAGTCGATCGTCCCGTTTCCACGCTCTCGTTCCGGTGGCGGGCACTCCTCGGGTGGTGGTACGTCGGGCGGCGCGTCCCATTGTCCCTCGACGTCGAGTGGACGCTTGCCGAGGGCGGCGTTCACGGTGAGGATCTCCCGGTCGAGAATATGCCCGACCGCACGTGCCTGCGTCGTCCTCTTGCCGGCCGCTGGAACCTTCACATCGATGTCCAGAACCGCCGGCGGGCGGCCGTAGTCGAGATACTGCGCCGTCGCCCAGACGAGCTCGCGACCCGTCGTCGCCTCCAGGGCCGTGACCGCCGCCGCCAATCCGCATCCTCCGAAAAGGAAATTCCCCCGCGTGCAGACCCCCCGCGAGAGCGGCAGAAACCATCGGTGGGGGTTGTGCGTGGCCTTCAGGCCAAGAAATTCGGTCGCGTCCACGCAATCGCCTCGTACGCAAGAACTAACACGTCGACCTCCCTCCCGCGCCCCCGCCCCTCGGCGTGGCGAGGCGGGTTTGCTCACCCGGTAGACCCCGGTCACAGCCGCCGGGCCAGAGCCCCCGTCCGGTGGGCGAGGCCGAGCGCGCCGACGGCCAGCGCGAAGAGCAGCGCTCCGACCGCGAGCAGCACGCCGTGCTGACCGTGGGAATCGATGGCAATTCCGACAAAGGGCGCGGACGCCAGAAAGGCAAGCCGGAAGAGGAGACTGCGGAACGAAAGGAATCCGGCTCGATCGCTCGATGGAATCAGACGCTGCTCTTGATGGGCGAGTGCGGGGCCGACGAAGCCTCGCATCGTCGTGAGCGCGAAGTAGAAGACGAAGCCCCATACGGCATGGGTTGCTCCGAGGCCCGCGTATCCGACCGCGATGCAGACGACCCCTGCACCCAGCAACGCTTCCAGGCCAAAGCGACGACGTCCGGCGTCACTGGCGAGCGAACCCAGGGCGACGGTGTAGTTGGCCACCGCCCAGAGCGGACCGAGCC
>JAPOLW010000521.1 GCA_029976905.1 bacterium
GGCTCGAGAAGGTTTCCGGTCGTTCAGGTTCTGCCCCCGCAAGGAGCGTCTGGTTCGACTCCGGCCCAGAAGCACTCGCAGACTTTCGTGCGGGCGCACGCCTCGGCCGACCGGAGCGCACCTCCAGGCCGACCAGGGCGTGGCGCTCCAGCGAGCGGCTGCACCACCAGGCGGCGTGCCGTCTCTGCTAGCCGCCGCTCACGGCGCGGAAGTACCGGGCAGAGTCCTTGTTGTCCGGAAGGAAGTAGCCGTTGCTGAAAGAGACATCCCATGCCTCGCTGGCGTCGCCCGCCCGTGTCGAAGATGATCGATAGGAGAGGGTTCGGGTTTCGCCCGGTACCGTCGTGCACGGTGCGACCGTGCATTTGGGGTATGCCGGCTCGAGTAGTGTGGCGAGTTCGCGGACCGATGGGCAGCGCCATCCGTTGGACCCGCCGAAGGCGGAATCATTCAGATTCTTCAAGAACACGGTGAAGGCCGTGCCGTCCTCTTGCCAGGGGAAACCCGTGCTCCAAGAGTAGACGTTGTCGACATCGTGGATCGTGTTGTCGTCGGTCTTCTTTTCCCAGGTGAGTCGGGTCAGGCGGTCGTAGAACGTCCCGTCACCGTTGTCGGCATAGCGATCTCCCTCGCAGGCGGTTGCCGCTCCGGCGTACCGCGAGACCAGCCGCGGCCACATCCCGGTGTACTTGCCCACACACTTGCCGAGCTTTTCGACGAATCTGGGGTACGAGCTCGCGTAGCGGTCGCCGTAATACTTGCCCATCTCCTTGTCCATGCAGAGCTGGTACTTGCCAGCTGCCGTCGAAAGATCCTGCTCGCACTTCTGGGCGGCGCTCACCGCACCAAATGCAGCTGGCACACATACGAGACTCAGGCTCAGGCCCCAGATCGTCATGCGCATGGCGTTTCCTCGTGTCTTGGTCATCTCGATTCTCCTCTTGCTTCTCGTTGGCCCTACATCCGGAACCACTCTCGAGGAGCCTGACCGCAAGGAGGGTGCCAAGAGGACCCGTCGCGGCCATAGTCGCTTTCTGCCGCGTTGGTGGGCGGATGTGGCGCCTCGACTCCCCCCATCAGGGTGAAGATTCCCAGAAACGAGAATTCCGGCCCCGGGCTTTTCCCAGAAGAGGGACGAGAGCGGCAGCGAAGCGGGTTGGAGCGGCGGCGCGCGCCTCAGCCGCTCCCGACCGGCCAGTCTCGCGGCGGCTACTCGAGCGCATCGGCGAGAAAGTGCGCGGGTGACGTATGCTTCTTCAGAGCGCCAGGGCGCTGTCGAGCGGCATCGAGCATGCCCGCTTCCTCTCCGGCCCCGATGCGCCCTCCAGCGCATCGGTCCGCGTCTTTCGCGGCAGACCCCTGCGTTTTCCTGCTGTGTCGCGAAGACGGGAATCCATCCGTCGGGGAGTTCTGCTCAGGAGAAGGCTCGAGCCCCGCCAGAGATCTCTTCCGTATGAGGTTCGAGGGCCGGGTCAGTCCACGGCCTGGCAGCGTATTTGCTTTCGGTTTGCGTATCACCTGCGGTCCGGTTCGTGGTCGCGACCCGGTAGATCACCGAAAAGCATCAGGAGGGTCCGATGACCATTACTGCCAATCCATCGAATAGACCCGCATCGAGTAGATCCGCGAGACCTTCGCCGGCTGCGGGAAAGAGAGCGAAGGGAGTCTTCTGCCTTCTGCGAATGCGCCTTGGCCGTGGAGGAATCTCTGCCCCTGGCCCGGTCGCGCCGTCGAGGAGTCGGTCAATCCGGTCGAGGGGGAATCCCTTGATGGCTGGCACCCGGAGGACCCGGATGCTTGCGGTGCCGACCCGACGCCGGTCCTCTTCATTCTTGCTCGCCGCTGCAATTCTACTCAGTGTCACCCCAGCGGCCGCCGCTAGGCTGTGTACCAACTCGGATAGCCCCCCTCCGCCCGCCCCCGAAACCTACGGCGAGGCCCTGCCCCCAGCCTGGA
Source organism: bacterium (assembly GCA_029976905.1). Lineage (GTDB taxonomy): Bacteria > Desulfobacterota > Binatia > UBA12015 > UBA12015 > VGTG01. The sequence goes on from JAPOLW010000521.1 coordinate 1,957, forward strand.
GCCCGGGCGATGCCGCGTTCGTCGAAGTGGACGTCTTCGAGTACCACAGTTGCGGCCGCAGGGAAGGAGGAGCAATCGAGTGCTGGGGAGATGACTCCTATGGAAAAGCGACGCCGCCGGCCGGCACCTTCTCCCAGATTTCCACCGGGCTGGATCATAGTTGCGCTCTGCGGACCAATGGCGAGATCGCGTGTTGGGGTGACGACGATTGGCCGATCAGTGGACCTCCCGCCGGACCTTTCATCGAGATCGCAGCGGGCAACGCTCATAGCTGTGCGCTTCGGACCGATGGCGAAGTCGCTTGCTGGGGCTATCCCCTCGCAGCGCCCACACCGCCGGGACCATTTACCCAGATCACCAGCGGAAATGACTATTCATGCGCCCTCGACGCCGATGGGGAGGCCACCTGTTGGGGTGATGGCGGCGGTGTGCCCGGCCAGACGACACCTGGTCCGGGCCCTTTTCTGCAAATTGAAGCATCCGATGAACACACGTGTGCTTTGCGCACCGATGGTGAGGCAGAATGTTGGGGCAGTGACTTCTACGGCCAGAGTTCGCCGCCGGCCGGTCCCTTCACCACCTTGACTGTGGGCGAACTCTTCACCTGCGCCCTGCGCCTCGATGGAGAGGCCGTCTGCTGGGGCAACGACGAACACGGGGAAAGCACGCCGGCGGCCGGGCCGTTTCAGTCGATCGCGGCAGGGCGAGAATACGCCTGTGGCATCCGGACCAACGGCGAACCGGTCTGCTGGGGCAAGGGCTCGTCCGTGCGCGAAGAAGAAGAAGGATGCCAGATGGTCGACATCCGTGGAAAATGGCAGTTCACCGTCGACTGTCCAGACGGAGTCGACGCGACGGCGCCGTTCGAGTTCACCCAAAACCCCAATCAGTTCACGCCAGGGTTTCAGCGGATGATCGATTCGACGGTGAACGGACGATGTGCGACGGCCTACTTCGGAGGCCGGGTTCGCGAATACGTCGAATGCGAGCGCTCGGAGCAATCGTTCCCGCTCTACCCCACAGCGGAGTCCTACGGACAGAACCAACCTTCGGCCTGGAGCCTGGGTGATCCCGCGTTTGTCGAGGTGGACGTCTACGAGTTCCACAGCTGCGGGCTTCTGGAGGGGGGTGAGATCGAGTGCTGGGGAGATGACTCCTTTGGACAAGCGACGCCCCCAGCCGGTCCGTTCTCACAGATTGCCGTAGGCCAGTACCATGGGTGCGCACTGCGCACGCTTGGCGAGGTCGCTTGTTGGGGTGAGGACGGTGACGGGAAAAGCAGCCCGCCCGCCGGCCCCTTACTC
>JAPOLW010000522.1 GCA_029976905.1 bacterium
TGGTGGGTGATCTGTCGCGTCCGTACGCCGCGCCGAACGAGTCGATCGAGGTGAGCCTGCAATCCTGCGACACCTCTTCGCCGGGCTTCGGCGCCCAGGCGTCGGATCAAACCGTCAGTGTTCTCTTCAAAGTCGCCGGGGCGGCGCCGCGCGCGGCGATCCTTGCGCCGGACGAGGACTGCGCGGCCATCGACCTTGCTGGTTGCGAGGCTGCCATGGGTGGCGAGGCGGCGGAGGCCATCTGCATTCCGGCCTCGCAGAGCGGATTGGAGCGTCTGGTTCGTGACGGGGACCCGAAGCTGCGCTTCTTCTTTCCGGACACCGACACCATGCGTGACGGACAGTCGGACGATGTCGCCTTCACCGGCCCGGCAACGGTGGTCGTCACCGAAGCGGGGTCTCCGCTCGCGTGTGACGTCGCGACCACGGGGTGTAGCCGTGACCCCCGCCTGGTTGCTTGTATCGGCGAGATCTACGCGAAGGATGGTGCCTGCGGCACCGGATCGACGGACCCGACCTTTGGTCACTTCACCGCTCTGCCGGTGCCCAACAATTTTGGTCAGAACTGCTTCCGGGAGACACCTCCCTGCTCCGACATGGCGATGGAAGCCCGTGGCGCACTCGACGCGGACGGAAATCTTCTCCTCCCGATGTATTGGGGTGAGATCCTGAAGACCAACGACGGCGTGCCGGTGCCGACCCTCGTTCGCACGACGTTCAAATCACCACTCCCTTTCGAGGTGCCGGACCAGATTTTCATTGGGTCCTACACGGCGGAAGGTTTTCAGTTGCCGCCGGTCTTCGAGCCCCAGTTCGCGCCGGGCGGGCCTGATCCGTCGCTCGTGACGCTCTTCGGCTCGGCCGATGCGCTCTACACGACGCTGCGGGTCGCTCGGTTTCACGGAACCTGCGAGGGCAGCGACCGCGACGGTGAGTATTGCTCAGCGGCACCAGATTGTCCGGGAGGGTTCTGTCGAGCAAGTTGCGTTGGAAACCCGACCACCTTGTGCAGTTCGAACGCCGATTGTGGCGCAGGGGATCGCTGCGGGCAGCTCTTTGATTTCAGCATTCTGAACGTCAACGGCGCCCTGGTGGTGCCGAGGCCGAACTTCCCGAGCCTCCCCGGGTTTTGCCAGGCGACCGGCGGAGGTTGCTCTGCGGATGTGGACTGCGGCCTCGATGGCTTTTGTGTCAACTATGCGTGGGAGACCCTCTTCACCGCGCCTCTCGAGGGGCTCGAGAAGAGCGAGGCGCTGCATGCCTTCTCGTCCAGTGAGTACGTCGAGCAGCGCGACCTCAACGGAGACGGCGACCAATTCGACTATGTCCTGAGGGTGCAGAACCGAAGCACCGGGCTTCTGGAGGACCTCGGAACTCCCGAGGGCTGCGGTCTGGAGTCGGGAAATGGGCGTGCCGTCATGGCGAGTTACGTGCATGGCTTCCGCTTCCCGGCCGTCGAGTCGGCAGAGGATGTCGTGGCCATTCTCGAGCCGGAGCTGCAGGAAGGCCAATGCGACCTGAACGGCGATTTCGATCGCGAGGACGCCGTAGTGCGTGTCTTCCGGCTCGGCGACGGCGAGGTGGCGACAGGTACCATCACCGCTAGCGTCACGCCCGTGATCGATGGTCGACCTCTTGCGGTCTCGAACGAGAAGATCTTCTTCCGTTATCTCGAGGGAGGCGACCAGCGGCAGACCAACCGCATTCTCACCGACCCGATGGAGGAGTTCACGGAGTCTCCGTCGGCCGAGACGTCCGGAGGATCGGAATCCGCCGAAATGCTGCCCTCCCCCGCGGCGGACGGCCCGGCCTTCGGCGCGGCGATGTCGGAGGATGGTTCGCGCTTCGCTTTCGGGTCGGCCGCCTCGAATCTCGTCCCCTGGATCGAGAATATCCCGAATCCGTGCCCGGCCCCCCCCGCCGGCTATCCTGCGTGTCCGAACCTCTACGTTCTCGATGGGATTGGCTTTCTCGAGCCGCTTCTCGTCCCCTCCGCCGGGGGGTCGCCGCTGGGCGCCTTCGTCTCCGCGACCGGAGGGCTCCTCGACTCCCGGAGGGATGGGTCCGACGAGGGACTTACCTTCTTCGAACGGCCCAACGATTGGGTCGTCGCGCCGGGCCCAAACGATTCCCAGGCTCCCATCGCGATGACATCCGATGGCACGACGATCGCCTTTGCCGCTGGCGCATCGAATCTGGTTCCGGGTGACGACAACGGGTTTTCCGACATCTTCGTCTGGGATGCCGCTGTGGGTGAAATCGAGCTCATTTCCGTCTCGACAGGTGGCGTGAGAGGCAATGGCGACGTTTCGCTTTCGACGATCGGAATCTCCGACAGCGCTCGGTTCGTCGCCTTCGGTAGTCACGCATCCAATCTCGTCCCGGGTGACTCGAACGGACAGATCGATGTCTTCCTGCGCGATCGCTGCATCGAGTACGGACAACCGGTGCCCAACTGCACGCCGTCCACGGAAGGGATCAGCGTGCCTCGGGAAGGTTTCGGGGGCGAGGGAAGTCTGGTCGGCGGTGACGCCCCCCGTGTCTCCGGCGACGGCGGGATCGTTTCCTTCGTCTCCCAGGCTCCGATCGCCGAGGAGGACGATGACGACGACTGGGATGTCTACAGCAGGGACCGTCTCTCCGGGACCACGAGGCGCGTCACGCAGAGGGTGGCTCTGGAACCGATCGTTGGACCTGAACCCGAGGAAGGCGTGTCGGCGATGCGCTCGCGGACCACGGGTTCGACGAGCTTCGACATGTCCGGCGACGGGCGATTTTTTGCCGTGAGTACACCCGCGTCGGATCTCTTGCCGGCGGGCGAGGATACGAACTTCGCGAGGGACGCTTTCTTGATCGACGCGGTCACAGGCAAAACGCGCCGACTTTCGACCCGGACCGACGGAAAAGAAGTTTCTGCGCTGGAGTTGGACGGTGTCGGGCAGATCGCCATCTCGCGCGGGGGGCGCTTCGTCTCCTTCGAGAGCGACCTCGACTACATCGGAGGATCGGAGCAGCCGACCCGCGGGAACGTCTGGGTGACGGACCGTCTGTCCGATCTCCTTGTGGCGGCGACGGTAGATTCGCAAGGCGAGCCGTCGCTCGAACCCGGCTTCGAGCGGGATGATACGAGGACGATTCTGGTCCTCGAAAACGGGGAGCGTGCGTGTGCGGTCTTCTCGTCGAGGCGCGGCGATCTCAGTTCCCCGACGACGGAGGACGGGACGACGGGCATCTGGGCACGGGGGTGTGAGGACTTC
>JAPOLW010000523.1 GCA_029976905.1 bacterium
ATGCGGCCTGAGACCCGGGGCGGTCGGGGCGCGGTGTCGTGCGCCCCGACCGGGGATCGGGCGAAGGGCCGGGTCAGGTCGCGACGGGCTCAGGCCGGGGCCCAGTGCGAGTGGAAGCCGTAGGGCACGCGCCGCGGCGTGCGAATGCGCGCGACCGGGCCGTCGGTGAATTTGCGGGCGTCGACGACCCAGCACTCGGTGTGATCGTCGGCCTCGTCGTGGACGAAGCCCACGACGTAGCCGTCGTCTTCCTCCGTGCTGCCGACCCGGGGCGCGAAGACGACCTCCTGGTTGAACTGGGTCGGTCCCATTTCGATCGCGTCGATGCGATCCCCCTCGCGGTCGTGCTTGAGCATGGCGCCAAAGAGGAGGCCGCGCTCGGGGTGGAAACGTGACGCGTAGCCGTAGCGGGTTTTCTCGCCGACCCGGCTCTCGTTGATGCGTGAGAATTCCAGCGGCGTCTCGTCGACGCGGTGTTCTTCGACGGTGCCATGGGTCAGATTGAAGCGGTAACGGTGCATGCGGGCGTTCAACTCGTCGAGCTGGCCTACGTCGGTATCGAGGATCGCGGTGCGCACCGTTCGGCAGGCATCGAGGACGATCTCGTCGCCTTCTTCCCACGCATTGAAGACGTGGAAGATGTAGCCGGTGTCGACGTCGAACCACTTCGTCTCGGACCCCTCGCCGTAACGGGGGAGGATGCCGATGCGCGTGCCGTTCTCGGGCTCCCAGTCGAAGGCCTTGCCGCCGTTCATGATGCGCTCGATCGAGAAGGTGACAGGCATGTCGAAGATGAGGCTGTGGTTCTTCGTGATGGCCATGTCGTGCACCATCACCGGCGCGCCGGGAAGTTCGATGCCGGTCTTATGGGTCAGTCGACCCTGCGCGTCCACGACCCCGTAGCGCACGTAGGGCTGCTGCGCGGGCGAGTAGCAGAAGACGATCAGTTCGCCGGTGCGGGGGTCGACCTTGGGATGGGCGGAGACCGCCTCGGTCCAATCGCCGCCGAAGGTCTGCGCGCCGACGGTGTCGAGATCGGGCAAGCCGACTTCGAACGGGCTGCCCGCCTCCCAGGTCGACAAAAGTTTTCCGGCGTGGACGACCATCGCGGTATTGGAAAGGTTCTTCATCGGCATGTCGGGGGGAGCCTCGATCTTGCCGATCGTGTTGAAGCCGCCCCAGATGGATTTGCCTTCTTCCCGTTCCCGCAGAAAGCCCGGGGTGCGAACCCAGCGGTTGCGGTAGGTGGCAGCCCCGTTGGCGAACTCGATCTGGTGGATCATCCCGTCGCCGTCGAAGGGGTGGTAGAGGTCGGGCGCGATGGGTTCGAATTGGTTGTTCGGCCCGGTGCGCAGGAAATACCCAGCGAGATCGTTCGGAATGTCGCCCTCGATCTCCGTACAGGGGAGGGCGACTTCCTCGTTCACGGGCGCGAAGTTCCCTTCGAGGTAGATATTGGACATGGACATCCTCCTCGCGGCGGTTGCCGCGTCGATGAAAGAAGTACGAACGCCACGACTACGATCCCCGGCTGACTGCTGTCAACCGGGTTTGCCCCGGGAAGGGAGCCCGCCGCAGTGGGATTCGGTCGGGCGGTCGGGGCCGCTCCGGGCTCAGAACTTCTTGTTGATGATGTTCGGCGTCAACGGGTAGGGCGCGGTCTCGCTGTAGTACCCCTGGGCCGCGTATGCCTTGATCTCCTGTCGGTCCACGCGGTCGTCCCTGTTGGTGTCGGCGCGGTCGAAGACGGTGTAGATGCGCGACCCGAACGTGGCTTCGTTGCGGTCGACGTGCCCGTCGTCGTTCGCGTCGTGCTCGTCGTGCGTATCGACCCAATCGGCGGTGGAGGCCGCTACCGCCTTGCCGAGTTCGAAAAGGGTTACGTTCCCGTCTCGGTTCTGGTCGCTCTTCTCGAAGGACTCGGTGGTGAAGAAGCCGCCCTTCTTGGCTTCCTCGGGAGAGAGTTTGCCGTCGGCGTCGAGGTCGGCCTTCTTGAAGGCGCTGTGGAAGAGGTGCGGCGTCGGTGAGGGGCCTGGCGTTTGCGCGCCGCCGGGGGTCGCGGCGAGAAGGAGGGCGACCATGCAGAGCGCAGGGACCGGTCGGATCATCGGGAGGACTCCTCTTCCCGCTTCAAGCGGGCGGCAAGGGCTGCGGCAGCGGTCACGTGTTCGTCGGTGAAGGTGAATTGGATGGGCCCGGCGTTGAACCCGCCTTGCTCGGTGATTGCAATCTTCTCGAGGGCACCCGGTGGCAGAGCGAAGATGGCGAGCTCGTCGCGTAGGGACGACGGAATCTTCTGATGCCGCCGACGCGCCTGGCGGGATACCTCGTGTTGGGCCAGCGGCGCGTCCAGACTCTGGTCGTCGAGTTGCAGGGTGCCGGTCGTATCGCTGCTCACGGTGCGCGGCGTCCCCGGGCGGGAGAGGTGCATCCAGACCTGTTCGGGGCGGCTCGGCCGCGCCGGTACGGCGCGGAATTGGAGCGATTCGCGCACGGTGAGCGCGCTCGCGTCGTCCGTCGTCCGGTACCACGGCGTGAGGATGGCCCGGATGTCGCCCGCTTCGTCCCGCTGCACGGTGAGCGAGATGCGACCGGAGGGGACGAATTCGGAGGCCACCCGCGTCGCCGGGGCCTCCGACGCCCGGAGCGGCTGCGCGGCCGCCGGTTCCCGCGGGCCCGCGTCGACGGTCGGACCGCTGCGCGCGGCCCCCCGGAGGGCTTCCAATTCCGAGCGCAGGCGCTCGTTCTCGGCTCGCAACCGGGCGTTGTCTTCGGCGAGCGTACCCACATCCTGTGCCTGCGCCGGGCGCGGACCGATGACCGTCGACGGCGCCGCCGCCAGGGCGAAGACAGCGACGGCCGCGGCCGCTACCCGCGCGCCCGGGCGCTGGCACGCTACCCGCGCGCCCGGCCGCTGGCACGCTACCCGCGCGCCCGGGCGCTGGCACGCCACCTGCGCGCCCGGGCGCTGGCACGCCACCTGCGCGCCCGGGCGCTGGCACGCCTCCTGCGCGCCCCAGCGCTGGCACGGAGCAGGCGAGGGAGGTCTCCGCGTCATCATCGGCAGACCTCTAGCATGCGAGACGGGGCGGGCCCGTCATTGCGCGAGATGTTGCAGGAGGAGCCTCGCAAACCAATGCCGAAAGCGGCCGTCGGCATCCGACTCGCCGGGGCGGGCCCGTCATTGCGCGAGATGTTGCAGGAGGAGCCTCGCAAACCAATGCCGAAAGCGGCCGTCGGCATCC
>JAPOLW010000524.1 GCA_029976905.1 bacterium
ATTTTTCGGTGAAGGCACGCGCACCCTGGCGTTGCCCGACCGCGCCACCATCGGCAACATGGCGCCCGAATACGGCGCCACCATGGGCTTCTTCCCGGTCGACGACAAGTCGCTCGATTACCTCCGCCAGACGGGCCGCGACGACTTCCAGCACGCGCTCGTCGAGTCTCTCGGCGTTGCGCACGAGCGAGGTATGCGGGTGGTGGCCGGCCGACCCCGCGACCTCCGTGATCTCGAGGTCCTCGCGTGCCGCCGGGTCGAGAGGGTCACGCATGGGCAGATTGAGGTGCACGACCCCGGCAGGTGCCCCGACGGCCTCGGCGACGGCGCGGCACGCGGCGGCGCGCACGTGGCGAAGGCCCGCGTCGGTCGGTTCGGGCACCCCGAGATCGAAAAACCAGCGCACGTGACTTCCGAAGAGTCGGTTCTGGTCGATGGTCTGGGCCGCACCGCGCTCGTGGAGTTCGGGGGGCCGGTCGGCGGTCAGGAGCACGAGGGGAACACGCGCCAGGTTGGCCTCGACTGCGGCCGGCAGAAAATTGGCCGCCGCCGTCCCTGACGTGCACGCCACCGCCACCGGCCGCCGGGTCGCCCGCGCGAGACCGAGTGCGAAGAAGGCCGACGACCTCTCGTCGACGTGCGTCCAGACGCGTATCCCGTCGGCGCGCGCGAGAGCAAACGCCAGGGGCGCCGAGCGATTGCCTGGACTCACGCAGGCATCACGCACGCCGGATCGCACCAATTCGTCTACCAGCGCCTCCATGGCCAGGTAGTTGCGATTGGGGGCCACCTACAACTCCACGAGCGCCGCCTGCATCACCCGCATCTTGAGGCGCGTTTCCTCCAACTCGGAATCCCACCGGGAACCGGACACGATCCCCGCACCGGCGTAGAGGACGGCCTCGGCGCCATCGAGAAGCGCCGACCGCAGGGGAACGACGACCTCTCCGCCTCCGGCATCGACCCAGCCCACCCCGCCCGCGTACCAACCCCGATCGACATCCTCGCGGGTCCGCACCGCCGCCATGGCGGCGTCGCAGGGCAGGCCGCAGACCGCCGGCGTCGGGTGCAGCCGGGCACAGACGTCGACCAGGCTCGCCCCATCTCGCAGCCGCGCTGCGATCGGCGTGTGGAGATGACGCAACTCGGCGGTGGCGAGAACGCTCGGCCGATCCGGGATCTCCAGTTGGGAGGCAAGGGGGCCCAGACGCCGGCGGATCTCCTCGACCACGAAGGCGTGCTCGTGCCGCTCCTTCTCGTCCCGCAGGAAGACATCATCGGCCTCGGCCACACCCGATCCGGGCGGTGCCGTGCCGGCGACGGCCGCCGTCGCGAGTCGCTCTCCCTCGACGCGAGCGAGTCGCTCCGGGGTGGCGCCGACGAACGTCTTGCGGCCGCGTCCAACGACAAAGACCGTCGACTCCGGATGCGCTGCGCGCAGGCGGCGGGCAATCGTCCAGCGCTGCCAGGGAGATGCGGCACGGATGCGCACCGCCCGCGCGAGGACGGCCTTCGAAAGCCGCCCGTCGCGGATGTCCTCGAGCGTCTCCTCGACGGCCCGACGCCAGGACTCCACCGAGCCCAGGGGTTCGATGCGGTACGCGACGTGGGCGCGCGGCGCCACCGGCCGCATCGGCCGCTCGATGAGGCGCAGCGCCGCCTCGAGGTCGGCGGCGGCACGTGCCTCACCGCCCTCGGCGTCGGTCGCAGCCGCCCGGAGCGAACAGATCTCCGCACGCCGCACGAGTGCCAACCGAGGCGACGCCCACTCGGCCCGGGGAAATCCGGTCCAGGGTCCGGCGGGTACGCGACTGCGATCGAATGCGAAACCACCGACCCGTAGATGTTCTTCCACGGCGCCCGCAGCCAACCCCGCATCCGCGACAACTCCGGCCGCGGCGATCGCCACTCCGTCATCCGCGCGCTCGCAGTAGAAGCTACGCTCGTCGTCGAAGGCCTCGAGGAAGGCAATCGGATCGATTGGCTCGGGCAGGACCCGCTCCACGACCGAGATACGCCCGCCCTCCTCTCCCGAACGGTCCGGCGCGGATGTCGTGGCTCTCACGAGCGACTCCTTCCCGAGACCACCTGGATGCCACCAGAACCGAAACGCTGCGCCCGGCCATCCTCGAAGCCCGCTTCGGCCAGCATGTCGAGGAGTTCTTCGGTGGTCGGCAGATACACCACCGAGTTCGGAAGATAGGTGTACGCTTGTTTCTCGGCGAGCAAGGCTCCGAGCAGGGGAACGACGCGATTGAAGTAGATCCCGTGGCAGAAGCGGACCAACGGATTCGATGGTTGCGCGACTTCGAGAAGAACGATCCGGCCCCCTGGCTTCAAGATCCGCGCGGCCTCGGCAATGAAGGGCGGAATCGACACGAAGTTTCGCAGCGCGAACCCGCACGTAACGGCGTCGGCACATCCGTCGGCAACGGGAAGAGAGAGTGCATCGGCACGCGAGAGCCGACCGTCGAGGCCGCGGTCGGCGGCGATGTCGAGCATCGGCGCCGAGAAGTCCAGCGCGATCACCCGTGCGCCGGCGTCGGCCGCGAGAAGACCGATGTCGCCCGTGCCACACGCCACGTCGACCAACACCGACTCCGGACCAATGGCCGCTTCGCGGATCACGGCACGACGCCAGCCACGATCGAAGCCCGCGGTCATGAGACCGTTCATGCGATCGTAGTCGGGCGCGATGCGATCGAACATCTCGCGGACGACGGTCGCCTTTTCGGCTGCTGCGGGTAGAACGTCGGGTCTCATCACGAACTCCATCGGATGGCGAGTCGATTACTTTTCGATGCCTGGAGGGCGCGCTCGAGCCCGGAAGCATCCCCACGCTCCTCGAGTCTCTCGAGCGCCCGCGCGACCAGCGTACGTTGGAAGTGGTGGGCGACCAGCGAGGTCACGGCCGGCAGCAGCCGGCGAAAGCCGGCGACCACTTTTTCGGGATCGGCCTCCGCGCCTTCGGCATCGTGGCGTACGTGCTCGTCGAAGAGCGTCGCGGCCCGGTCGGCGATCTTGCGGACGTGCTCCGCGTGATCGGAGGCGAGCGCCAGGAGCTCGGAGAGCGGCAGGCCCTCGCTCAGGACCGCGAGGGCGGCTCGCGCGAGCTCGACGTCTGCTTCGTCGTAGGAGGCCCCCGCTCCGTCGCGCAGGGGCTCGACCAATCCGGCGCGCTCCACGGCTTCGATCAGCGGTTCGGGCACGCCCGTCTCGCGGGCCAGCGCGGCCCGGTCGTA
>JAPOLW010000525.1 GCA_029976905.1 bacterium
CGGCCTCGCGCACCGCGTAGGTCCACGCGACGTCGGCGCGGCGGTGCATGGCCCGCTGGCTGCCGACCCCAAACGCGATCCCACACTCCTCGGCAACCCGGGCCAGGTCGCGATTGACCGCAAACGCCGTCTTCGTCCCACCGGTCATGCCGGTGATGACGAGAGGAGCCGCCAGCCGCTTCCCGAGCCAACGCGTCGAGGTGTCGATCGCGTCGAGATCGAGATCGGGCACGGCGTCGTGGAGCAATTCCACTTCCTCCAGCAGGGTCGTCTTGCGCTCGGCCTCGACGTCCTCGCTCACGCAGAGGTCGAGATGATCCTGCTTACGGTCTCCAATGTCGTCGCGGGTCCCGTTTTTTGCCTTAACCATGCTGCCCCCTTCCCCTCCCAGCCTCGACCTCGACCCCTCTGAGGCTCGTGGTCAGGTCGATCGGCTGCAACCCGCGAGCCCGCCAGGCCGCCCGGAGTTCCTCGCGCCTGCGCCGGTCGAGAAGCGCCACGGCGCAATCGCCTCCCCCCGCCCCGGACGGCTTCACGGACACGTCGGGAAGCGTCGCCGACGCTTCACAGGCCTGCCGCAGCGCCGGCGTCCATACCGAGACGCCAGCAACCGGCCCGAGGCGCTCGAAGGCCCTGCGGGCCGCTGCCATCGCAGCCAGGGCACCGGCGACGGAAGGAGTGTGGCAGGCGGCGCGAAAATCGGCCACGGCCTTCTCCATGATTCCGCTCCACGCCCGCACGATCGCCGCCCCGCCCTCCCCGAGCGGGCCCCGTCCGAGGGCCCGCGAAACGAACCGGTCCACGCGTGGTCCCGTCGAAGCAGCCTTCTGCGTGGAGACGACTTCGAGCACGAGCTGATCTGGCAGGCGGAGCGACTCCGCCTGGACCGGGATCCCCCCGGCCGCCTCGTCCACCGAACGAGGGACGTTGGAGGCATCGAGGTTGCCGACGCATTGAATCCCCCCGACGGTGGCCGCCACGACGTCCGCCCCAGACCCGCCGGCCTGGGCGAGCCGGTGCGCGGCAACCGCAAGAGCTGCGAGACGAAGAGGTGCCGGCGGTTCGGCTTGTACGACTGCGTGTACGGCGGCCGTCGTCGCCGCGACGATCGCGGCGCTTCCGCCCAGACCGACCTTCGCTCCGCCCCCGTCGAAGTCGCTCCAGGTCTCGATCTCGACGTCCTCATTCCGGAGGTTCAAGCGTCGCGCGGAGACCCGCAAGGCCGCGGCGACGAAACGGCAAGCGGGTGGCACGTCGGCGACCCCATCGCCCGAAAGCAGCCCCTCGTGGCTCTCGACGCCCGCCTGGATCCGCATGCGACCCGAGCCTGGTCGCACGCGCAGCCGACAACCGACTCGCTGATCCACCGCCGCGACGATCGCGGGAGCGCCGAGCGCAACCGCATACTCCCCCAGGACGAAGATCTTGCCCGGTGCGGTCGCCGTCACTTCCACGGCACGGACCCATCGAGGATCTCCACTCCGCTCCCGAGACCCGACCGCAGAACCCGAACGACCCCGGGAATCCCGGCAAGCGCACCGGCGACCCGATCGACCCGCTCGGGCGAACAGAGAACCTTGACCTGTGGGCCCGCATCGATCGTGAAATAGGCCTCGCATCCATCTGCACGCAATTGGCGCACGGCCTGCATGACGGCGAGGGTGACCGGCAACCAGAAGAAGACCGGCGGGCGCGCCGCGAAGGTAGTCGCGTGCATCCGCAGGCAGTTTTCTTCGGCAAGGCGACCGACCGCCCCGAAGTCTCGCGCTGCAATTGCGCTGCGCATCGACTCGAGATCTTCCTCCTGCGCCTCGATCCAGCCATCGTAGAGAGGCGACGTGCGGCTCACGTGGCGCATGGCATCGCGCGAGGGCACTTCTTTGGGTCCGTCGTGCACGACCGCGACGACCAGGGCAACAGGCCAGTCGGCGACCGGAAGCAGCTGTTCGGCCCCGGAATCTTCCCCGTCTTCGCGTGTTCCCCTGTGCCACTCGACCCAGCCTCCAAACACCGAGCGAGCCGCGGATCCGGATCCCACCCGAGCCAGGCGCGAGAGTTCCGCCCGGTCGATCGACGCGCCCACGGCGGCGGCCGAGGCCGCCGCCGTCGCACAATAGATCGCCGCCGAAGACGCGAGTCCGGCGCCCACGGGGAACCCCGCCTCGACATCGACGCAGAGCCGCTCGGCCCCGGCGCCGAGTCGACCGGCAATCCAGTCGAGATAGTGCGCCATTCGGTCGGCAGCGACGCCGGAGACCGGAACGCCGTGGCTGCGAAAGCGGGGCCCCTCCTTGCCCATTCCCACCCGGGCCGTCGCGAGAAGATCAGACAGCGTGATCGAGATGCTACCCACTGCCGGGAGGTTCCGTTCCTCGTCGCGCTTGCCCCAGTACTTGACGAGGGCCACGTTGGCGCCGGCTCGTGCCGTCGCTCCGCTCACGCTATGCCGTCCTCGCCATCATGGGTGCCGCACGGGATACCGACTGTGTGTCAGACCCGCAATCGGGTCCGCCCCGGGAGAGCAGACCCAACATGACGCTTGCGTGGTTCTCCCCGCGACGCTGCGGCGAGAAAGTGACGCTGGGGACACGGCGATGACCGTCCACCCCACCCAAATCCAGACAGATTCGCTGTGATGCCGGGCACGTCGATTGCATTTCGTCGTCGCTGAGACAGGAGACCCGTTCGGGGGTCACCCGGCGAGGGATCCCCCTTGGATCCATCGCGGCACCCCGGACCCCAGGCAAGGAGAACGCGATGAAGAGCAATGGATTGTCGATTCGGGACATGCGAGGACGACTTTCAATGACCCAGGAGGAGTTCGCCCATGAACTCGGCATTACGGTGAGCACCGTCAATCGCTGGGAGAACGGTCATTCCGCGCCGAGCAAGCTCGCGCGCGCAACGATCACCCGACTTGCAGGTACGCACGGGATTTACGTCGAGGCCGCCAGTCGTAGGACGTTCGGAGATTAGTCGATGCTCGTGGGGGGTGGAATCGAGTCACCCCCCACATCGCCGGCGACGACCGCGTCCGCCATCGACTGCTCGCGCGCGCGCAGTCCGAGGAGCGCGCCCAACGTTACCAGGTCCTCGTCCTCGAGCAGGAGCATCGCGCACGCCGTGAGCCGCAGCGGCGCCCGAGCCCAGTCGGCAGCGTCCGCTACGGCGAGCACCTGGTCAAGGGTTAGGGTCAGGGGTAGGGTTAGGGCTCGGGCTAGGGTTAGGGTCAGGGTCAGGG
>JAPOLW010000526.1 GCA_029976905.1 bacterium
CGGCCTCCGACGCAACGGGGAACTCGAACGGCTCTACCCGATTCCACCGCGTCGAAGTCATCGACGCCACGACGGCTGAGCTGTCGACCGGGCCCGGCGCGGGAAGGGGAGGAAGGGCAGTCGCGGCGGCGCGCTTCAGGGCTCGAGGACGCGCTCCACTTCCGTTCGCGCAAGCCAGCCCGCCTGCCCGTCGCTCGTGCGGACCAGAACGTATCCACCATGCTCGCGCTCCCAGGCCACCGTGCTTCCTGCGATCAGCCGGGTCGATGCCGTCGCGGCCTCGAAGGGGGCGACCCGCAGCGATGGTGGTGGGTCCAGGACGACCGCCTCGTCGAGTTGCTCGAGGCGGGTCCGTGCCAGGAGACCGCAGGTGATGGCCGCGACAGCCAGTGCCAGGACGGCCGCCGGAGGCCATCGGGATGGGCCGGGGAGTGGAGAGCGCCGCAGGGTTGCGACGATGACCAGGGTGCAGGCCACCCACGCTGCGCCGGTCGCGAGCCACGCCCAGCCATCGACGGTCTGGATGGCGGCCACCTGCTGCCAGCCGCTTCTCTGCGGCGCCTCGAGATCGGCCGCGGCGCGCGTCTGGCGGAGGTTGGCAAGGATGTCGGGGTCGCGTGGCGCAAGGGCCAGGGCTCTTCGGTAGGAGAGAATGGCGTGACCGACGCGGCCGGCCCGCGACTCCGCGTTGCCCAGGTCGAAGAGGAGAGCCGCGGAAACCTGTCCGGAATCCAGGATCGCGCGGAATTCATCGGCTGCCCGCACGTATTGGCCCGATGCGAATTTCGCATTTGCCTCGCGAAATCTGGCCCCGGCGTCGAGCGCCCGCGCGACCTCGGGAATCCCGAACAGAAGAAGAACCGTGCCGGCAAGGAGGCCGCGAAGGATCACCGAGCGCTTCACTTTGTCCCTTCCGGGTCGAGTTCCGTGAGGAGTTTTGCGACCTCCGCGCGCCATCGTTCCAGATCGCGAGCGTCGTTCTGGCCTCCGTAGGCAAGCGCGTCGGCGGCTTCGAAAAAGTCGCGGACTCGTTCGCGCAGATCCGGGCGGGCGACCAGGCGTTGCTGGAGATCCCGAGCGGTGAGGCTCGTGGAGGCTACCGCGGGTTCGTCGTCGGCGAGCGCTTCCTGCAGGGATCGGCGCGCGGCATCGAAGAAGGCCGTGGCGTTGGCCTCCGCGACGGCCGCGTCCATGCTCCCGGAGAGGTTCTGGAGCGTGTTGCGCAGGTGACGGCGATGTCGGTAGCGCGGATCGAGCTCCTGTCGTCGGCGCCGCCGGCCCCAGGCCAGGGCACCGGCTGCCGCGAGGATCGGCGCGATCGGCAATGCGGCAAACCACCATCGCGTCGCTACGGGGCTCAGGTCCCGAACCAGCGGTCCGAGATCGATCTTGTTCGGCGCAAGGTCGGTCCGATCGAGGCGGGCTGCGGCGGCGGCCCGGGGGGGCGCCGTCCCGCGAACCGTCGCTGAATCGAGAACTTCGATGGGAATGGCCGGCAGCGACACGGTGACATAGGATTCTCGTTCCGGATCGAAGAAGCTCAAGGCACGCGCCGGGATCTCGTCGATATTCGCATCGAGAGGAAGCACCGCCTGCTCGAAGGTCTTCCGCCCGGTGAGCGAGAGGGAATCGCCCGGTTCGAATTCCGTCGTCGCCGGATAGGTCTTCCACGTTGCCGACGTGGAGACTCCGGGTAATTGCAGGCGATCGAAATTCCCGCGACCCTGCGCAACCATGGTGATGGTGATCGGATCTCCGACGGCCACCTCTGCGGGGGCGGCGCTCGCGGAGATCTCGAACTGTCCGATCCCGCCGGAAAAGCCGGGCGGCTGCCCCTCGGTCGGAAGGGGCGCGACGGCCACGCGGTAGGGTGCAGACCGGATGGCCACCTTCTCTTCGACGGCCCGGTAGGAGAAGGAATCGAAGAACGAGTCGAAGAAGGGGTTTCCGAACCGTTGGCGTTGGCGTGGAACCTTCTTCGGCACGCGCGCGGTGAGGTCGAGGGCCACGCGCAGAGAGAGTTCTCCGGTCTTGATGGGGGAGAGCGCGCCGGGAAACGTGAGCTTGGTATAGAGGCCGTCGCGTCGTCGCACGCGCTCCTGGCGGGGTTCTCCTTCCGAGGGGCGCGCGAGGGTGAAGCTGCTGCCTTCGATCGAGGGCGGGGAGGCTTCCGTGACCCGGGTGCCCTCGCGAATGAAGAGGAGGATGTCGATGGGCAGGACTTCTCCGACGTAGATTCGGCGGTCGGGGAGCCCACGGATCTCGAGCAGGGCGATGCCTTCTTCGGTCGGCTCGTTCCCGCCCGGCGCGCCTCGTTCGGCCGCGTCCCCGGTCGGCGGATTCCGTCCTGCGCCCGTACCGGTCGCAGCGCGAACCTCGAGTGAGACCGCCGGGCCGGCGAGTTCGTCCCCGGCGATGGAGACCATCGCCGGTGGGATGCGAAAGGTGCCGGCTCGCCGGGCCCGAACGACGAAGGTGTGCCGTACCTCGGTGGTCATCGCTCCGTTCACGAACTCCATGCTCATGGTCTGACCCAGGTTCTGGATCTCGAGCCCCGCGACGGGAGCGATGCGTGGGGTCGGCGCGTTGGCGGCACCTGAGATCGTCACCGTCAGGCGTGCCTCCTGGCCCGGGGAAATCACAGCCGGGCGCACCTCGGCGTCGATGGTCGGGGTGGCGGACGCCGGGCCGGGGCGCAGGGCGAGGCTGGCGGCGCACAGGAGAAATGCGAGGCATGCGCAAGCGCGACGGCGCGGAATGTTCCGAAGCAGGGGCAAGGCGTCACCAGTCTCGCGGATCATCCGATCCGGCCGCCTCTCCTGGTACCATAGGCATGAACTCTTCGTCTCCGCGCAGCGAGTCGAGGAGGTCGCGAGCCTCGGCCGGGGTCAGTTGCGCGGGGCGTTGGGCATCACCCGCGGGACCGGGAGCGTCGTTCGGCGCACCGTCTGCATCCTCGCTCCCGTCCGCCGCCGACCCGTTGCCATCCTTCGGTTCGTCGGCCGGATCCTCGTCTCCGGTTTCCGGTTCGCCCTCCCGGTCCGCGGGTTCCTCGTCCCGATCCTGGTTGTCCCCGTCCTGCTCCTGGTTGCCGCCGTCCTGCGGCTCGGGGTCGCCGTCCTGGTCCCGGGGGTCGCCGTCCTGCGGTTGGTTGTCCTGGTCCCGGGGGTCGCCGTCCTGCGGCTGGTTGTCCTGGTCCCGGGGGTCGCCGTCCTGCGGCTCGGGTTCGCCGTCCT
>JAPOLW010000527.1 GCA_029976905.1 bacterium
CGCGGTCGTGCGGGCTCTGGGGGAGGGGGTTCTCGACGGCGCGCGGGGGGATGGCGACGGTCCCGGAGGAACGCGATGAGGCGTGCGCGGATCGCCGCTGGGGCAGAGGCCCGCCGGTGAGGATTGCGCGCAGGCGCACCGGGGCGGAGGCGCGCCGGTGACGCGTTGGCGGAGCATGGCGGACGCGGGAGGGCTGCGATGAGGCGCTTGCGCGTCGCAATCGGCGCCGTCGCGGGCGTGACGGGTGGACCGGCGACCTATGCGATCGAATCGGCGCGCGCCCTGGCGGCACTGGGGGACGAAGGGCTCGCGCTGTCGGTCCTGACCGACGCCCCCGAGGCCTTCTCGAAGATCGCGGGCCTCGAGGTCATTCCCGTCCCTCTGTCGAGCCCGTGGGCGCAGCCCTGGTGGGACAACGTCGCCGTCCCGAAGGTTCTTCGCCGGGAGCGTTTCGACGTCTACCACGGGACCAAGCACGCGCTGCCTCTGATCGGGTACCCGCCGTCGACCCGGCGGGTGGTCACCATCCACGACCTCGCGGTCTACGCCGAGCCACAGACCTTCTCCCGGGCGCAGCGGATGCAGTTGCACCTCCATCTCCGGCACGCAGCGCGCACCGCGCACCGCATCGTCTGCGTCTCGGAGCATGCCGCCTCCGATGTCGTTCTTCGCCTCGGCGTTGCACGCGAGCGCATCACCGTGATTCCGCATGGAATCGGATCCCTCTTCCAACCACCCGCGGATCCGGAGCGTCGCTCCGCCCTCCGCGAGAGGTGGAGTGTGGGCGAGGATGGCTTTTTGGTGACCTACGTGGGCACGGCACAGCCGCGAAAGCGCATCGACGTGGCGGTCGAGGCGATCGGCCGCCTGGTCGCGCAGGGACTCGCGGTGACCTTCGTCGTCGCCGGGCGCCGTCGGCCGGGCTTCGAGCCATCGTGGCTCCGCGATCCACCTCCCTACGTCCGTCTCCTCGGAGAGATTGGCGACCACGACCTGGTCGACCTGCTCGGCGCGTCCGACGTGATGGTCAGCCCCTCGAGTTACGAGGGCTTCGGACTGACCTTTGCAGAAGCCATGGCCTGTGGGACCCCGGTGGTCGGTGTCGGCGTCACCTCGGTTCCCGAAGTCGTGGGCGATGGGGGACTGCTCGTCGACGCGCCAGAGGCGGGCGCGGTTGCCGACGCCCTGGGGCAACTCCTGCGCGACCCCGGGTTGCGCGCCGCGAAGGCGGCAGCCGCTCTGCAACAGGCCGGTCGCTTTTCCTGGGAGCGCGCGGCGCGCGCGGCGGCGGAGGCATACCGTGTCGCGGCTGCCGCTTGAGCACGGGGCGGCGGGGATCGCCGAACGGCTCGTGGGCGGCATCGCGGCCGCCGGCGTCTGTCTCCTCGTGTTGTGGCCTTTTCGATTGTACGGCTTCGACCTGGTCGACGAGGGGACCCAGTTGGCGCAGATCGCTCGGGTCGCTTCCGGGGAGCGGCCCTATCTCGATTTCGAGACCGGATACACGCCGGGCTATTTCGCCTTCGAGGCGCGACTTCTCGGCTGGGGCGACGGATCGATCGTCGCTCTGCGAACCTTCGGGGTTCTCTGGCAGGCTCTGCTGGTGGGGGTTCTCTGGGCCTCCCTGTGCCGGTGGACGGGGCGCGGGATCGCGACCGCGGTGGCGGCCCTCTACGTCGGGTTTCTCCTGCCGGTGTCGCTTCGGTCGGGGGCGCCCTTCAACATTCCCTACCCGGGATGGCTCGCGGCCGGCGCCGCTCTGCTGGCCCAGTGCATCGTCACGGCCACACCGGCGTCGCGGCGTAGCCTGCGACTTGCGTCGGTGGCCGTCTGCGGGGTCGCGGCGGGCCTTGCCTTCTCGGTGAAGCCCAACGCCGGCCTTTTGACGCTTGCGGCGACGAGTTTCGCTCTGATCGAGCAGTGGTCGCCGCTTCGCGCCAGCGACCGGGTGTGGGGCGGATGCCTGCGGGCGCTGGCGATCGTGGCGACGGGGCTGCTCCTCGCGCCGGGCTACGGCGTCGGCTACGGCCTGGCGCTTTTGGCTCCGCTCGTCCTCGTGGCGGCGCGGATCGGACCGGCCACGGCCGAGGGGGGCCCCGCGTTCGGGGAACTGCTTGCGCTCGCGGTTGGTTTCCTCGGGGTGGTTCTGCCGTGGTTCCTGCCCCTGGTCGCCGTGCTCGGGGTCGACGGCGTGTTGCGCGATGTCCTGCTCGTGGGGGGAGGGGTGGTCGAGGCCTATCTGGCCCCCTTCGCCTGGCCGGGACTTCCCACCGGCGTGTTCGCGGCCGGGCTTTTTGCCGCCCGTTGGTCGCGCTCCCGACCCGGGCGCCTGCCGCTGGTCTTCGTCGTGACGGCGCTGCTCGGCGCGCTTGCCGCAATTCCAACCGGAGCGCGTCTCGCCGCGGAGAATCTGCTGCTGTGGCTCGGGCCGCTTTTGCTCGTGGCGTGCGGAGTCGGGTGGGACGACGCCGATTCGCAGCCGCGCGAGCGCGCTGCGGCGGCGTTTCTGGCGGTCTTCTCGTTGCAACTCTTCCCGCGCCCGGATCTCATCCACGTCGCGATGGGTGGTCCCTCGCTCCTTCTGGTGTTGGGCCTGTTCTGCCATCGGCACGCGCAGCGGTGGCGCGCGGCCGAGGCGGCATCGGCGCCGTGGTTCGGACGTCTTGCCTGCGTGGCGATCGTGATCCTATCCCTGGGACGGCTTGGCCCGGCGCTCCTTCCGCGCCTGACGCAACCGACGGTGGACGTCGGCCTCGGGGCGCGGGCTCCCGTGGAGGTCGTCGCCGAACACGCGCCGGAGTACGCCTGGATTGCCGCCCTGCGCTCGGAGATCGAACGACGCAGCGCGCCGGACGAGGCGATCTTCACCTTTCCCGACATCGCCGGCCTCGCCTTTCTGAGCGGTCGGCCACAGCCCTTCCATCACCTCTACTTCGTTCCCGGGCGGCCCGACCGGGCCGGCGAGGAGCGTACGCTCGGGCGACTGCAGGAGGTGGCACCCGCTCTGATGGTGATGTGCCCGCCGCATGTGGAGGCCTTCGCCGCGGCCCCTGCCTACTTCGCTCGCCTTGGCGAATACGCGGAGCGCGCGTATGCTCCCGTCGCGGAGGCCGGAGGGTGCGCCGTGCGCGTCCCGCGTGACGGCTGATGACGCCCATGTCGACAAAGCCGAGCCTCGCCGTCGTCGTCCTGGATTGGAACGGGGGAGAGGAGACTCTCGCGTGCCTGGA
>JAPOLW010000528.1 GCA_029976905.1 bacterium
CTGCGCCGCTTGCGCGCCGGGTCCCCCCGGGGCTGCGTCGCTTGCGCGCCGGGGCGCGGGCGGGCATGGATGAACGGGCCGTGGGGGGCGTGATGGGAACCAGAGAACGAGCGACCAGAACACGATGGGAGGCGGCCGTCTCGGTGATGGCGGTGCTCGGACTCCTCGCGGTGGCCGGCGCGCTGCCCGGCTGTGGCGCCTGCTGGCCGGGGCCGTGTCGAGACGGCGGGGCGAACCCGACGCCGACGCCCACGCCGGTGCCGACCCCGACGCCCGGACCCGTCTGCCTGCCGATCCCCGACACGGATCGGATCGACGTCAATCTCTGGCAGGTCGACAGCGAGACGTGCCCCCGGCTCCTGCTCGACCCCAACGACCCGAACTACGATTATCCGGACCCCGACCCCAGCGACGAGATCCTCCAGGGGTTGTGCGAATCCGGAGTCGCGACCGAAGGCGAGACGACGGCCTTTACCTTCCGCTACTCCTGCAATGCCTCCTCGCCGTGGACCCTCGTGACCGCAATGCCCGGGACGGCGACTCTCGAGGACGTCGACGTCGACGTCCGGATCCTCGCGCGGGCGTGCCCGGGGGCAGTGGGGGTGAACGAAAGCTTCGTTGCCGGGCGGCAGTTGGAACCGATTCTCTTCGCGCGCGACGAAGCCGACATCGCCGCGGTGACGCTCGACTGGGAAGAGGGTTGCGCCGCGAGCGATGCGAGTGCCGAGCGTCTCACGGCGTGCAGCGAGGTTTGTGCCGGAACGCTCTCCTTGCGGGCTGCACTCGCCGAATTCGACATCACGACCTCGGCGGCGGTGGATTGCTACCTCGCCCTCTACGATGGCTTTCCCGAGCACGCCGGCCAGATGGTGGCCAGCGAGAACGGAGAGATCGTTCTCAACAGCCTCTGTAGTTGCGTTCCGAACGACCTCTTTGCCGATTGTCTGATTGGAGACGGAGAGATCGCCGGTTGTTTCATGGGGACGAGCTACGACGAAGCCTGCGGCGAGGCCTGCTGGGTGAATTGGCCGACGCCGTCGAATCAGTGCACCCTCTCTTGAGGGGGAGACGATCTTCCCTTCCATGACGTCCGGTGTCCGACGCGCCACGGTCGAGACGGGGAGGCGTACGCGCCGCGGTCGTCCCTTGGGGTCTCGTCCCTGGATGATCGGTCTCGCGGTGGCGATGGTCGCGTGCAGCAACAACCCGTATCCCGATGCGGACGCGGGGAAAAAAGTGCTCTACCGCAACATGGCGCGCAGCGCGCCCAAGACCCTGGATCCCGCCGTCGCGTATTCCACGGTCGATCACGTCGTCACGGGCTCGGTCTACGATACCCTTCTGGGGTACGATTACCTGACTCGGCCCTACCGCCTCCTCCCCGCTCTCGCCGAGGCCATCCCGGCCGAGAGCGCTCGCCCCGACGGGACGCGCGCGTTGCGCTTCCGCCTTCGGCCCGACCTCGTCTTCGACGAAGATCCCTGCTTCGAGATCGGATCGGCGGGAACGCGCTCGCGCGCGATCGTCGCGGCCGACGTCGCCTTCCAACTCATGCGGGTGGCCGATCCATCGGTAGGGAGCCCGGTGGCCACGGTCTTCGAGCGGATCGTCGGATTCGAGGAATTCGCCACACGTCTCCAGGCACTCCGTGCGGAGCGTCCCACGTTCACGGCGCTTCGCATCGACGAGCAGTATCGGGAAGCAGGCGGAATCGAGGGAGTCCGCGCCCTCTCGGCGCGCGATCTGGAGATCGTGCTCGAGGAAACCTTCCCCCAGATCCTCTACTGGTTTGCGATGGAATTCACGACGCCGATTCCCTGGGAGGCGATCGTCTACTACGACGGCGAGGACGGTCGTGACCTCTTCGCGGAACATCCCGTCGCCACCGGTCCCTTTCGCCTGCGGCGCTACGACAAGCGCAGCCGCATTTCGCTCGAGCGCAATCCCTCCTGGTACGGCGCCCGGCATCCGGAATGGCACGCCCCCGGCGCGACCTATCCCGCAACCGGCTCGGCGGAAGACCGGGCGCGTGGCCTGCTCGATGCACGCTACGTCGGACGACCGCTGCCCTTTCTCGAAGCCGTCGAACTCGTCTACGAGAAAGAGCCGATCCCCGCCTTCAACAAATTCCTGCAGGGGTACTACGACTATTCGGCCATCGTGGAAGAGTCGTTCGACCAGGTGGTCTCCGAGGGAGGACTCACGCCGGAGATGCAGGCCATGGGCGTGCAACTCTCGAAGACGCCCATTCCGGCCGTCTACTACATCGGCTTCAACATGGACGATGAAGTCGTCGGTGCCTCCGGCGGCGACGCCGCGCGCAAGCTGCGCCAGGCCATGAGCCTGGTCATCGACAGCGACGAATTCATCCGTCTCTTCTTCAACGACCGCGGGATCCCCGCCGAGTCGCCCCTGCCTCCGGGGATCTTCGGGTACGACGCCGGGCGGGACAATCCCTTCCGTCGGGTCGATCTCGAGCGCGCCCGCCAACTGCTGGTGGAAGCCGGGTACGCGCGTGGGGTCGACCCGGGAACGGGACGCCCGCTCGCTCTCCAGTTCACCACCTCGGATACCAGTGCCCGTGGACGACTGCGCTATCAATTCTTCGTCGACGCGTGGCGCCGGATCGGGCTCGATGTGGAGATCGTGGCGACGAACTACAACCAGTTTCAGGATCAGATACGCCGGGGCGCCTACCAGATGTTCTTCTTCGGGTGGAGCGCGGATTACCCGGACCCCGAGAACTTCCTCTTCCTTCTCTGGGGCCCACTGGCGAAGTCGGCCAGTGGAGGATCGAACGCGGCCAACTTCGACGATCCGGAGTACAATCGCCTCTTCGTGGAGATGCGCGACATGCGCGACGGACCGGAGCGTCTCGCGATCATTCGTCGGATGCTCGAGATCCTGCGGGTCGAACGCCCGTGGATCGAGCTCTTTTCCCCCGAGCAGTACGTTCTCTCGCAGGGCTGGCTGCGCAACATGAAGTCCTTCGGCATGTCGATGCCGATGTTCGAGTACTATGACGTCGAAGCGGCGCCCCGCGCCGAGGCGCGGCGGGTGTGGAACGAACCCATCCGGTGGCCGGCCTGGGTGCTCGTCGCGGTTCTCGCGGCCGGGATCGTGCCGGCCGTCGTCACCTTCCTGCGGGAGCGCCAATGATTGCCTACGTGATGCGCCGTCTCGCTTACGGGTGGGCGACGGTTCTCGGTGTGCTCGCTTTTCTCTTCG
>JAPOLW010000529.1 GCA_029976905.1 bacterium
ACCGAGCCGGTCGACGCGCCGTGGGCCGCCACGTGGGCGGATGTGGTGCGAGTGTGCGAGATGGATGGTGGTGGAGGGCCGTCAAGACTGCGCATCGTCACGCGTGCCGTCGAGTGCGAGGACTGCCGTGGAAGCGGCGGCAAGGACGGCGCCGCTCCGGAGAAGTGCCAGGAATGCCGGGGGATGGGGCAGGTGCGCTTCCAGCAGGGCTTCTTCTCGATCGCCAAGACCTGCGGGCGCTGCAACGGCCACGGCAAGATCGTGCGCGACCCCTGCGAGGGCTGCAACGGCAGCGGCCACGTTCGCCGGCAGCAGGAGCTCGAGGTGCGCGTTCCCGGGGGCGTCGACACCGGGACTCGCCTCAAACTCCGGGGAGAGGGAGAGGCGACCGCGGGCGGGGCCAAGGGAGATCTCTACGTGCTGATCTCCGTCGAAGACCACGACCACTTCCGGCGCGACGGCAACAACGTCCTTTGCGAGATCTCGATCGGATTCGCCCAGGCCGCCTTGGGAACCGAAATCGACGTACCGACACTCGACGGCCCCGTGAACATGAAGATCAAGGGCGGCACCCAGCACGGAGCGATCTTCCGGATGCGCGGCAAGGGCGTGCCGGATCTGCACGGGTACGGGCGCGGCGACCAACTCACGCGAATCAAGATTGCCACACCCCGTAAACTCACGGAGCGTCAACGCGAGCTTCTCGAAGAGTTCGCCGCCATCTCGGGAGAAGAGGCCGGCCAGGAGAGCAAAGGCTTCTTCGACAAGGTCCGGGAGAAGTTTGGCTGACGACGACCCAGACGAAGGCGAACACGCCTTCCTTCGCCGGCTGATCGACCGGCTCCCGGGGGGCAACGAGCCGGTCCGGTCCGACGGCGGCGCCCGCCTCGTTCACGGCGCCGGCGATGACGCCGCCGTCTTCGCTGCCGGGCCGATGCCGATCGCCGCGACGACCGATTCGTTGGTCGAGAACGTCCACTTCCGTTGGGATTGGCTCGATGCGGACGCCCTTGGACGTCGCGCGGTCGCCGTGAACGTGAGTGACCTGGCGGCCATGGGCGCCCGCCCACGCTTCCTGCTCGCGGCCATCGGCGCACCCGCCGATACCCCTGCCAAACGTCTCGACGCGCTCGTCGATGGTTGCGCCGCCGCCGCCGCGGCGTCGGGCGCCGCCCTGATCGGCGGCAACCTCACCCGCGCGGACGTCCTCTCCATCACGGTGACGGCCCTCGGTGAGATCCCCGGCCCGTGTCTGCGCCGCGCGGGCGCACGGCCCGGAGACGACCTCGTGGTCACCGGCACGCTCGGAGACGCCGCCGCCGCCGTCGCCGCCTGGATCGACGGCCGACGCCCCTGTGCGCCGCTGCGCGCACGTTGGGTCGAACCCCAGGCCCGCGTCGAGTCGGCCCTGGCGCTCGCCGAAGCCGGGGCGCATGCCGCGATCGATCTCAGCGACGGCCTGCTCGCCGACCTCGGCCACCTGTGCGCGGCCAGCAGTGTCGGGGCCGTCGTCGAACGCGAACGACTCCCTCGCTCGGCAGAAGTCGCGCGCCTCGATGCCGCGGGTGCGAACTTCGCAGCCGTCGGCGGCGAGGACTACGAATTGCTGGTCGCCTGTCCGCCCGCGATGAGCGCCCAACTCTCGTCGATCGCCACACGCACCGGCGTTGCCCTCCACGTGATCGGACGAGTAACCGCGCAGGCCGGGCAGATCGATCTTCTCGATGCGCACGGGGACGCCATCGGGTTCGCGCCCGGTTTCGATCATTTCGCGACGCGCAGGCCCCGGGACTGAGTGCGTGAACGCATCCGAGACATTGCGCCTCCTGGGCGGCATCGCAGCGACCGGTGGCCTCCTCCTCCTGGCCGCGCGTCTGGGGCGCGCCGAGTCGATGCTGCTGCGCATGCGCACGGCCAACGATCCACAGGCGCCACCGGCGGTGCGCGATCTACGGGCTTTCCCACGCCTGGCGGTCACCGGCCTGTGGTGGGGTCGCGATGCGGTCGTGATCGGGGCCGCCGGGGTCGGACTATGGCTCGGCGGTGGAACCGCTGCCGCCCTCCTCGCTCTGGCGGCCTGGATCGCGGGCCTGGTCGGCGCAGCGCGCGGGGCGCGCCTCGAAGGCCCACTGCGCGGGCGCACCTGGGGATGGGTGCAAAAGCTCCTGCCGGCCGCGCGCCTTCTCCGGCGCGGGAGCCGTTCCCTCGCCCGGCGCCTCACCCGGGCTCCCCTGGACGCCTTCGTCGCCGGAGACGTCGAGGGCAGCGAAGGCGACCCGCGCGAACTCGATCCCCAGGAGCGTGAGTTGCTGGCCAATGTACGGTCGTTCGGAAGCCGTCAGGTTCAGGAGGTAATGACTCCGCGCATCGACGTCTTCTGGCTCTCCGAGGACATGGAGGCCGCCGAATTGCTCGCGGCAGTCGACGAAGCACGCTTTGCGCGCGTCCCCATCCACGGCAAGGCAACCGACGACGTCGTGGGAATCCTGTACGTGAAGGATCTCGTCGGACGCGACGTCGACGAACTCCTGGATCTTCCCGGCCTTCTCCATCTCCCCACCGTGGTGGCGCCCGAACTCCCCGTCGACGAGGCCTTCCGGGAGCTGCTGGGCAAAAAAGTGCACATTGCGCTGGTGGTCGACGAGCACGGGACGCTCGCCGGGCTGGTCACGCTGGAGGATCTGCTCGAAGAGTTGTTCGGCGAGATCCGCGACGAATCGGACGTCGCCGAGCCCGGCATCGAGCAGCACGATGGCGCGCTCGTGGTCCCCGGACGGCTCCCGGTCTCCGAGTTGGCGACCGCCCTGGATCGGGCCATCGAATGCCCGGAAGACGAAACGACGGTCGGCGGGCTCCTGATGGAAGCAGCGGGGCAGATTCCCCGCGTCGCCGACGAGTTGACGATCGACGGACTCCGCTTCACCGTCGAGCGACGCGAGGGGACGATCCTGCGACGCATCCGCGTGGAGCGCGCCCCATGACGACCGGGGACGACCTTCTCGGTCTCGTCGGCTGGTCGATCTTTGCCGTCGGCGCCCTGGTGCGCATCGCCGCCGTGGTCGAGGACGCCGGCCGCCTGCGCACGACGGATGGGCCCGACCGCGAGGATGCGCTGCGCGGCTCCTACGTGGCGATCCGACTGGGCGCCGCCCTGACGGCCATTGGTCTGGTCGGAGGCTTGTGGAGCCTTCTGGGCGAACTCGCGCTGCCGGTGGCCCTGATCG
>JAPOLW010000052.1:0-9166 GCA_029976905.1 bacterium
CGGCTTTGACGCCGAGCAAACGGGTTCCTTTGGCGGCCCAGTCGCGGCTGGAGCCCATGCCGTAGTCTTCGCCGCCCAGGATGATGCTTGGCGTGCCAGCGGCTTTGTAGGCCTCGGCAGCATCAAAGATGCTCATCTCGGTGCCGGCAGGCTGCAGGAGGGTGTCGCCGCCTTCCTTGCCACCCAGCATGAGGTTCTTGATGCGCACGTTGGCGAAGGTGCCGCGCGTCATGATGCGGTCGTTGCCCCGCCGGGAGCCGTAGCTGTTGAAATCCTTGATGCCGACGCCGTGTTCCTGCAGGTAACGCCCGGCCGGTGAGTCGGGCTTGATGGCGCCCGCCGGGCTGATGTGGTCGGTGGTGACGGAGTCGCCGAAGACCGCCAGCGCCCGCGCGCCCACGACGTCGCGCGCGCGGCCGGGCTCGGGGCCGAAGGCGTCGAAGAAGGGCGGGTTCTGGATGTAGGTCGACTCGCCGTCCCAGGCGTAGACGTCGCCCGCGCTCGACGGGATGTCGTTCCACAGAGGGTTCTGGTCGCTGAAGTTCGAGTACAGGCGGCGGTAGGTTTCGGGATCGGTCGCCGAGAGCAGGCAATCGCGGATCTCGTCGTTCGACGGCCAGAGGTCGCGGAGCAGGACCTCGTTGCCGTCGCCGTCGCGTCCGAGGGGCTCGCGGGAGAGATCGATGTCGACGGTTCCGGCGAGCGCGTAGGCCACCACGAGCGGCGGGCTGGCCAGGAAATTCGCGCGCACCTTCTGATGCACGCGCGCCTCGAAGTTGCGATTGCCCGATAGCACGCTCGCCGCGACCACGTTGCCGCTCTCGATGGCCTCCTCGACGCGCGCATCGAGCGGGCCCGAGTTGCCGATGCACGTGGTGCAGCCGTAGCCGACGAGGTCGAAGCCGAGTGTATCGAGGTGTTGTTGGAGTCCGGTCTTCTCGAGGTAATCGGAGACGACCCGCGATCCGGGCGCGAGGGAGGCCTTCACGGTCGGACGAACGGTGAGACCCTTTTCGGCCGCTTTCTTCGCCACCAGGCCAGCGGCGAGCATGACGCTGGGGTTCGAGGTATTGGTGCACGAGGTGATCGCCGCGATGACGACGTCGCCGTCCCGGAGCGACTCGTCGTGGCCGTTGAGCTTCACTGCGGTGGCCTGGCCGCGCGCATCCTCGGGCTTGTTCCAGCCGCCGTCGGTCAGGGGAGCGCCCATGAGGTCGTCGAAGCGCGACTTCAGCGCCGAGACCTCGATGCGATCCTGCGGGCGCCGCGGGCCGGCGACCGAGGGATGAATGCTGGCGAGGTCGAGCTCGACCACCTGGGAATAGTCCACCTGGCCGGGCTCGGGGATGCCGAACATCTCCTGCGCGGTGAAGTAGGCTCGCACCAGATCGACCTGTTCGCTGCTCCGGCCGGTGGCCGAGAGGTAGGTGCAGGTCTGCTCGTCGACCGGGAAGAAGCCCATGGTGGCCCCGTACTCGGGCGCCATGTTCGAGAGCGTCGCGCGGTCGGGAAGAGAGAGGTTGCGCGCGCCGTCGCCGAAGTACTCGACGAATTTACCCACCACCTTGGTCTGGCGGAGCAATTCGGTGACGCGCAGGACCAGATCGGTCGCGGTCGCCCCCTCGGGCAGACTGCCCTTGAGGTGGACGCCGACCACGTCGGGGGTGAGGAAGTAGATGGGCTGCCCGAGCATGCCGGCCTCGGCCTCGATGCCCCCGACGCCCCAACCGACGATGCCCAGCCCGTTGATCATGGTCGTATGGGAGTCGGTGCCGACCAGCGTGTCGGGATAGTGGACTCCATCCTTCGAGAGCACTCCCGAGGCGAGATATTCGAGGTTCACCTGGTGGCAGATGCCGATGCCGGGCGGGATGACTTTGAAGGTGTCGAAGGCCTGCATGCCCCATTTGAGGAACTGGTAGCGCTCACGGTTGCGCTGGAACTCGATCTCCATGTTGCGCGTGAGCGCGTGCGAGACCCCGGCGACGTCGACCTGGATGGAGTGGTCGACCACCAGGTCGACCGGGACCAGCGGCTCGATGACCTTGGGGTCGCGGCCGAGTTCGGCGACCGTGGAGCGCATGGCCGCGAGATCGACCAGGAGGGGGACGCCGGTGAGGTCCTGGAGCAGAACGCGGGCGACGACGAAGGGGATTTCACCGCTACGGGCGCCGGTGGGCTCCCAGCAGGCGAGCGCGCGCACGTCCTCTTCGGTGATCTGCTTGCCGTCGTAGTTGCGCAGCACCGACTCGAGGACCACCCGGATGCAGATCGGGAGCCGGGAGATCGGGCCGACGCCCGCCTTTTCGAGCTGCGGAAGGGAGTAGTATCGGCCGCCGGCGCCGCCGGGTAGCTCGGTGAGGGTGTCGAACAAAGAGTGTCGCGAAGCGTTCTGGGTCATGAGAGAGATCTAGCCATCGCCGGAAAGCCGGGCAATTCGGCGCGGTCGGGGGCCGGGGGTCGACGCGGGAGGTGGGGCGCCGCGGCGGGGAATCGGGCACCGCGGCCGGGCGGAGGTGGGGAGCCGTGGCGGGTGGATGGTTGGGTGCCGCCGCAGAAGGCGGTATGCCTGGAGCATGCATCGTCGCCTCCGGGTCTCCTTTGCCGTCCTCGTGGTCGCTCTCGGCGGGGGCCTGGTCGGGGGGGCGTGGGGCCAGTCGCCTCCGTCCCCGGCGAGCGTTGCCGCGGAGCCATGGGGCACGGTCACGCGGGTGCCCGCGGAGCCGACCGCGCATCGCGTCTGGGTCAACGATCGCGTTCTGCGCCACAGCCTCCTCTTCGACGCGGATACCGGACGCATGCTCGGGGCGGTCGACAGCGCGACGGCGTTGTCCGCGCGTCCTCCCTACCTCGCGCCGGACCGCGGCGAGCTCTACGTGATCGAAACCTTCTATTCCCGTGGTCTGCGTGGCGCGCGCAGTGACCAGGTCGCGATCTACGACGACGAGACCCTCGCGGTCATCGACGAGGTCGCGATCCCCGCGAGGAGTGCGGATACCGGGCAGGGGGTCGCTCTGGGGGCCGTCCTCGATGCCGAGCGCTTTCTGGTCGTCCTCAACCAATCGCCTGCTTCCTCGGTCTCCGTGGTGGATCTACGCGAACGACGTTTCGTCGAGGAGGTCGTGACGGGCGGTTGTTCCATGGTCTACGCGGTCGACGCGCAGCGTTTCGGCATGTTGTGCGGTGACGGCACGGCGCTTTTGGTGGAACTCGACGAAGAGGGGCGCAAGCGGCGCACGGTTGCGAGCGAACCTTTCTTCGATGTCGTGCAGGACCCCATCACCGTTGCCGGCGTTCGTGACGGCTCGACGTGGTACTTCGCTTCCTTCGAAGGGTGGTTATACGAGGTGGACTTCTCGGGGGAGACGCCCGTCGCCCGGGCGCCCTGGTCGCTGTTCAGCGAGGCCGAGCGCGAGGCGGGTTGGCGCATCGGCGGAGTGCAGCATCTCGCCTTCCATCGCGCTTCGCGGCGTCTCTTTTCCATCGTCCACCAGGGCGGTCCGGGCAGTCACAAGGAGCCCGGGCCGGAAATCTGGGTGTACGACGTCGACGCACGGAAACGACGCCGGCAGATCGAGGCGCCCAACGTCCTGGTACCGTTCGTGCGCCCCTTCCTCGAGATCGAAGGGGAGGGCTTTGCCGCCTCGTTGCTTCGGTGGGTCCTCCCGTCGCCCGGGGTGCATACGATCGCCGTCACCCAGGACGAGACGCCTTTGCTCTTTGCGCGCAATGTGGATCTGGGTGCGGTCGGCGTGCTCGATGCCCGCACGGGAGAGCATGTCGGCGATCTGGAAGAGGTCGGTCTGTCCGGGCCGATGCTGGTCGTGCCATGACGATCGACCCGGTTCTCGATCTGACCGCGCGGGCGGGCCTCGCGACCGTCTTGGCGACCGCGGCCCTGCACAAAGTGCGGGACCTGGATGCCTTTCGCTCGGTGGTGCGGGAATACGCCTTGCTTCCCAACGGGAGCGAGCGCCTGGTGGCCCCGGGTCTGGCGGTTCTGGAGATCGCGCTCGCCGGCGCGCTCGTGTGGCCGCCCGTCCGGGTCGAGGCCTGCGTTGCCCTGGGCGCCCTGCTTCTCGCGTACACGATGGCGATTGGAATCAATCTCGCCCGGGGACGCCGGCACATCGATTGCGGCTGTTTCGGTCCGGCGCATCGACAGGCCCTGAGCGGGTGGATGGTGTGGCGGAATCTCGTCCTTCTCGCGGCGGCCGTGGTCGCCGGCTGGCCGGTGTCTCCGCGTCCGCTGGAGCCCCTCGATTTCTTCACGTTCGTCTCGGGGTGGCTCGCCCTCGCGCTTTGCTGGACGGCCGCTGCACGATTGCTCGGTCAGTGGGATGCCGTGCGGGCGCTGCGGAGTCCGACGTGAACGAGACCCTCCTGGCCTCACACCTCCTGTTGTGGGTCGTGGTCCTGGTGCTCGCGGGGGTGGTGGTGGCGTTGGTGCGGCAGATCGGCATCCTGCACGAGCGGGTCGCGCCCGTAGGGGCCCTCGCCGTAGCGGACGGGATCGAAGTCGGTGCGGAGGCTCCGGTATTGCGCCCCCCTGATCTCACGGGTCGACCCGTCGAGATCGGCCGCGCTTCGGCGCAGAGTACGTTGCTCTTCTTCCTCTCCCCGACCTGCCCGGTGTGCAAGACGCTGCTTCCCAGCGTGCGTCGGGTGGTGGCGGCGCAAACGGAGGTCCGTCTCGTTCTTGCGAGTGACGGCCCGGTCGAGGAACACCGGGCGTTCGTGGCGGCGGCGGGGCTCGAGGGGCTTTCGTACGTCGTTTCGACCGAACTCGGACTCGCCTACCGGGTCGCCAAGCTGCCGTATGCAGTCCTGATCGATCGGGCCGGGATCGTGCGGGCCCGCGGCCTCGTGAATACGCGCGAGCACGTCGAGAGTCTCTTCGAAGCCGAAGCCCGGGGCGTGGGTTCGGTGCAGGAGTTCCTCGCCGATCGCGCATCGCGCGAGCGTGTGGTGTAGGAGGAAGGGGATGGACCGGCTTTTCGACCGATGGTTCGAGCGGCTCAGTCGTGGCCTGGCGCGGCGGACCGGGCGGCGCAGTTTCCTGGCGCGGCTCGGTCTCGGTCTCGTCGGGGGCGCGGCCGTTCCGCTGTTGCCCGTCGCCCGGGCGGCCGACGGTACGTCGTCGGAGCGGGGCCGTCGTGCGTCGGCTCCCCCCGAAGACATCGACGGTCCCGAGGGTGATCCAGAGAATTGCGCGTACTGGCGGTATTGCGCGATCGACGGTCTTCTCTGCAGTTGTTGCGGGGGCAGCCACATGGCTTGTCCGCCCGGAACGGAGATGTCGCCGGTCACGTGGATCGGCACGTGTCGCAATCCGGCCGACGGTCGTGACTACCTGATCTCGTACAACGATTGTTGCGGAAAGACCTTCTGCGGGCGTTGCTTCTGCAACCGAAACGAGGGGGAACGACCCGCCTATCACTGGTACCGAAACAACGACATCAACTGGTGCTACGGAACGCAGTCGCAGATCTATCATTGTTCGGTCGCCGTCGTTCTCGGGTTGGCGGTCGAGGGACAGCCCGAGACGTGATCCCGGCGCGCGCCAGAAGGCCCACCCGGGAGGTGAGGGCGGCCCGGCGCGCTCGTCGCGTGAGCGGACTGGTCGTGTCGCTGGTCGCGGTCGGCGCGCTTGCTCGGGCGGCCGGCGTGCCGCCCCAGCACGATTACGTTCTGCACTGTTCCGGTTGTCATCGGGCCGATGGTCGCGGCGTGCCCGACGCCGTTCCGAGCCTCGTGGGTGTCGATCGGTTTCTCCGGGTCTCGGCGGGGCGACCGTATCTGGTTCGCGCGCCGGGTGTCGCCCAGGCTCCGCTCGCGGACGAGCGCCTCGCGCGTCTGTTGAACTGGGTCGTCGTCAACTTTGGCACGTCGCGGGTCTCGCCCGCCTATACCGCGCACGAGGTCGGTCTCTGGCGTCGCCGGCCGTTGCGGGATCCGACGTCCCTACGAGAGCGCCTTCTGTCCCAAACCGAAGTCGCGGGAGCGCGGCGGCCTCCCCCGACCGGGGATGGGGGGCCCGTCCCGCGGAGCCGCCCGTAGAGGACGGCGGCCTCTTCTTTTGCGTGCTTGCAACCCGGCGGGTGAAACGGTCAAGGAGGGTTCGTCGTGTATTCCCGCATGGTCAATTGGTTCTCCGCAACGAAAGCGGGCTCTTTTCTCGTCAAGCACTTCGCCGCCCATGTCGATCCGGTCTTGTTTCGCGCAACCGGCGGGCGCTTCACCTCCACGGGCAAACCGACTCTACCCATGCTCACGCTGACCATGCGGGGCCGGAAGTCCGGCCGCCTGCGGTCGGTTCAGTTGGCCTTCCACGGCGATGCCGACGACTATCTGGTCGTAGCGAGCGCGATGGGTCAGGCCCGTCACCCCGATTGGCGTTACAACCTCGAGGCGAATCCCGATGTCGAGGTCCAGGTGCGTGGGGAGCGCTTCCGCGCGCGCGCTACGGCTCTGGAGGACGAGGAGAAGGCGAGGCTGTGGCCGGCGATCAAGACGACCATCCCGCAAATGGCCACCTACGAGAAGAGAACGGACCGGAACATCCGCGTCTTCCGCATCCGCCGTGTCGCGGGAGAGCCCCCGGGGCTCACGAGTTCTGCCAGAGAATGAGGACGCGCGCGCCGACCGAGAGGACCAGGAGGCCGGTGAGGCGTCGCAGGGTCGGTCCGCTCAGCAGGCGGAGGCCGGTGCGGCTTCCCAGCTGCCCTCCCGCGACGACGGCGATGAGAAGCCAGCCGTACGGTGCCAGTTCGGCGGTGAGCCCCGAGGCCCGGAGCTTGTAGGCTTGCCCACCCAGTGCGGCGAGGCTGTTCAAAAGAATGAAGAGGCTCGCCGTCGCGGCGATGGTGCGCGGGGGGGCGACGCGCGCGAGATGGAGCACGGGCGCGAGAAAGATGCCGCCGCCGATCCCGACCAGTCCCGAGACGTAGCCGATCGCGCCTCCCACCGTCGGTCCGATCAGCCACGAGCGGGTCGTCGCGACGGGGATTTCGTCATCCAGGCGCGCGCCGGTGTCGCGCAAAAGGAGGAGGGCGCCAGCGAGGCTCAGGAGAAGGCCGAGCAGGAGGAGGAATTCCCCGCGCGCGACCGTGGTCGTTCCGCCGAGCCAGGCCAGGGGGACGGAGGTCACTGCCAGGGGGAGGGCGAGGCGGGTGTCGAGCCATCCCGCTCGCGCAAAGGTCGATACGCCGCCGATCACGACGGCGACGTTACACAGGAGCGAGACGACGGGAATGAGGCGGTAGTCGGCTTCGCCGAGAACGAGGAGTGCGGTGTAGGTCGAGCCGCCACCAAAACCGACCGCAGCGTAGACGAATGCGGTTGCGAGAAAGGCGAGGGTGAGCCAGACCACGGGAGTTCAACTCGCAAGCCCATGGGCGCGAGCGAGGAGATCGATCGGGTGCAGCACCTCGACGGGCAGGCCGCGCAGGATCGTGCCGGCCCGGATCTGGAGCAGGCAGCCCGGGTTCGCGGCCGCAACTGCGTCGGCGCGGCTACGAAGGACGTCGTCGATCTTGCGCTCGCGTAGTCGCGCCGCGGTCTCTGGTTCGGTCAGGTTGTAGGTGCCAGCGCTGCCGCAGCAATACTCCGCTTCGCTCAATTCGACCATCTCGAGCCCGGGAATCGTCCCCAGGAGTCGCCGTGGGGCGTCCTTGATCCCCTGGCCGTGCACCAGATGGCAGGGGTCGTGCATCGCGACCTTCAAGTTGATCTGCTTGGTGGGCGCAGGGAGACCCAACTCGTCGAGGAGCTCCAGGGGATCACGCGTCGCCGCGGCGATGCGCGAAGCGGCGTCCTCTCCTTCGAGGAGGTGGGCCCAGGAGCGGACGTGGGCGCCGCATCCCGCCGCCGTGGTGACGTACCAGGTCGGCGCATGGGGAGCGGTCTGCGCGACCAGCGCGCGCGCGAGGCTGCGCGCGCGCACGTCGTCACCGAGGTGCAGGGAGAGCGCGCCGCAGCAGCTCTGTCCGGGCGGTACGAGGACGCGGACGCCGGCGCGTGCCAGGAGCCGCGCGATGGCGGCCCCGGTATGGGGAAAGGACGATTGAGCGACGCAACCGGTGAGGAGCAAGGCGGTGCCCCGCTCCTCTCCCTCGGCCGGGAGGACCGAAGGGATCCCGGGCATGCCCCGCCAGGGAGGAAGCGCGGCGGCGTAGGCAAGCAGGGAGGAGGACGTGGCTCGGGCGAGCCGCGCCGTCCATGGTTTGCCCGCCACCAGCCGCAAGGGGGCACTCGCGGCGTGTCGCAGCGTCGGTCGGGTGAGGAGTCCGTCGAGTGCGCGACGCAGGCGCCGGGCGGCCGGCGGCCGGCTGCGCTCGACGATCGGACGTGCCGCCTCGATCAGCGATCCGTAGGGAACGCCCGAGGGGCACGCGGTCTCGCACGCGAGGCAGCCCAGGCACGAGTCGAGGTGCTGGGTCACTTCCGGCGTGGCGGCAACCCGTCCCTCGTCGAGGGCGCGCATCAGCAGGAGGCGTCCGCGCGGCGAGTCCGCCTCGGTCCCGAGTTCGACGTAGGTTGGACAAGAGGAAAGACACAGCCCGCAGTGCACGCAGGAGAGGAGTTTTTCGGCTCCGGGGAAACGGGTCTCGGCGGTTTCCATCAGAGTCCTCCGACAAAGCGGCCGGGGGCGAAGCGCCGCTCGGGATCGAAGGCTTCCTTCAGCCCGCGCATGAGAGCGAGGCCCCCGCCGGGATCTCCCCAGACGCCGCCCATCTCCCGCAGCTGGTGTTTCTGACTGGCATCGGCTCGTTCGACGACCAGGGCGCCGCCTTCGCGCTCGAGGCCGATCCGGAGGTCGCGCAGGAGAGGCGTGGGGTCGCCGGGATCGGTGAAGGCGGCAAAGAGGACGCCGCTGGGCAGGTCGGCGCGCAGCGAGACCTCGATCCCGCGGTCCTCGGCGGCCGCGCGAATTGCGGCGAGCCAATGCCCGGTCCGGTCGGGAAGCGTGGCGGCACGCACGCCGAGCGGACCGCGTGGCCCATTGGCGTCGGCGATCTCGCGCCGGGTCTGCGCCGGGTCGTCCACCGACAGGGCCATCGCGCCGTGGTCGCGCGCACACGATCGGTAGCGCTCGAGGACCGCCCCGACTTCCTCGCTGCGCCCCGCCGCGGCGACGAAGATCTGCCAGGGCGCGGCGGGGTCG
>JAPOLW010000052.1:9176-12790 GCA_029976905.1 bacterium
GGGAGACGAGTTGAAGCCAGGACGGCTCTCCCCGTTCCCACAGGGCGAGGGCGAGGGTGCTCGCCTTGTGGGCGTCGGCGCACGGGATGCAGAGTGCTTGCTCGTGGGCGGGGCGCGGGCGCACCTTGAAGGTTGCCTCGACGATGAAGCCCAGGGTGCCGAGTGCGCCGACGTGCATCTTGGGGAGGTCGTAGCCGGCGACGTTCTTCACCACGCGTCCGCCACCCGAAACGAGGCTGGCGTCGGCGGCGACGACCTGGATGCCGATCAGGAAATCGCGCGCCCCTCCCTGCGAGGCGCGCAGAGGGCCGGCGAGGTTCGCGGCGAGCAGGCCTCCCACGGTGGTCTCCCGCGCGTGCGGAGGATCCAGCGGTAACCACTGCCCGTGTGCCGCAAGAACGTCGGCAAGGACGGAAAGCGGGCATCCGGCCTGGACGCGCACGGTCATGTCGGCGGGTTCGTGCTCGAGGACGGCATCGAGCCGTTCGCTCGACAGGACGACGTCGAGACGATGCGGCGGCTCTCCGAGCGCCAGGTGGCGCCCCCGTCCGCGCGGCAGAAGGGCCCATTGGTGCTCGGCGGCCATGCGAACGACGTCGGCCGCCTCCTGGGCGCTCGCCGGTTGGACGACCCACCGGGGGGCGACTCCATCGACGATGTCGGCCGGCGTCGCGGCGTGCACGTGCTCTGCGCGCACCGCGCTTTCGAAGGGGTTGGCGTCCACGGCCGCCTTCCTACATCGCCGCCTGTCGGCGAGGGGCTCGAGCTTCGATGCAGACTTTGGAGTCGGGCAGCAGCTTGTGGGGGTTCGACCGGCGCTCGGGGTCGAAGACGGTGCGTAGCGTGGTCATGGCGCGCAGATCCTCCGGGGCGAAGAGAAGGGGCATCTGGGCGATCTTCTCCACGCCGATCCCATGTTCACCGGTGACGCTGCCGCCGAGTTCCACACAGGCTTCGAGGATCTCCCGTCCCGCCGTGAGAACGCGTTGAACCTCGTCCTGGTCGCGCTCGTCGAAGAGGATGATGGGGTGGATGTTCCCATCGCCCGCGTGGAAGACGTTGCCGATGCGGAGCTGGTGCTTCTCGGCGGCGTTCGAGATGCGGCGTAGGATCTCGGGAAGCTGGGTCCGCGGAACGACACCGTCCTGGGTGCAATAGTTCGGCGCCAGCCGCCCGACCGCGCCGAAGGCCCGCTTGCGGGCCTTCCACAACAGAGCGCGCTCGGCGTCGTCCCGGGCGCTACGGACTTCGACGGCCCGGTGCCGTGTGCAGATGGCTCGGACCTCGTCGGATTGCGATTCCAGACCGGCCTCGGGCCCGTCGAGTTCGATCAACAAGATTGCTTCGGCGTCGATCGGCAGCCCCGCGTGGAAGGCTTCTTCGACAGCGCGCAGGATGAGTCCGTCCATCATCTCGAGGGCGGCCGGGACGATGCCCGCTCCGATGACGCCCGAGACGGCTTCGCTGGCGTCACCCACGGAGTCGAAGATGGCCAGGAACGTCCGGTAGGCCTCGGGCGCACGCGTGAGTCGGAGGGTCGCCCGCGTCACCAGGCCCAGCGTCCCCTCCCCACCGACGACGAGGCCGGTCAGGTCGTATCCGACCCCCCGTTCGACGGCGCCGCCGAGCTGGACCATCTCTCCGGTGGGCAGCACCAACTCCACCCCGAGGACGTGGTTGGTGGTCACACCATATTTGAGCGTGTGCGGCCCGCCCGAATTGTTGGCAACGTTGCCCCCGATCGTGCAGGCGGTCTGGCTCGACGGGTCGGGGGCGTAGAGGAGTCCGTCTTTCTCGACCGCACGGGACACCCAGAGGTTCACGACGCCTGCTTGTGCGACGATGCGCCGGTTGGTGACGTCGATGGATTCGATCTCCTGAAGCCGACTGGTGCACACCATCACGGGCGCCTCCACCGGCAGCGTGCCCCCGGCGAGCCCGGTACCCGCTCCCCGCGGAACGAAGGGCACTCCGGCGGCCCAGAGGACCCGCAGCACCTGGGAGACTTCGTCGGGCGTGTGCGGGAGAACGACCCGCTCGGGCGTCGCCCGCTCGAGCGTGTAGCCGTCACATTCGTAGACCAGCAGCGATTCGGGGCGGTCGATGATGCCGTCATCGCCGACGATCTGGCGAAGGCGTTGGTCGAGTCCCGGAGGGAGCATGAGGTCTCTTCTAGTCCGGGGCCCGCCCCCTGTACAGGTGCGCGGGCCCGATCCAGGCGCGAGCAGCGCAGTCGCCCGGCGGACGGGCGCGGAGTCCCCCGGGGGTCGAAGGCCCCCGTGTCCGGCGGATGCCGGGCGCTGAACTGCGGTGCTCAGCGCGGGCGCACGCGCACCACGGTGCCGGGGCCGATTCCCAGAGCCTTCGCCGCGCTGCCGCCGCGCACGGCGATCTCGAGGAATCCCTCGCTCCCGACGAGAGCGCAAAACGAGCCCTCGCCCACCTCGCCGTAGGTGCGCACGACCTCGAGGGTATGTCCGGCGACTTCGACCCGCGCCGGCGAGTCGCTCGGGCCTGAGAGTTCTTCGGCCCCGATGTTGGTGATTGCGTTCCCGAAATGGTCGACGTGCGTGATCTGCCCGATCCCGGTCGCCGTGCGGTCTCCGACGGCGGGGAGTGCCTCGAGGGCGGCGAGTTCGTGCGGCGGTCCGACCTCCATCGGGGTGATCGAGCCGTCGGCCAGGGCGGCCGCGGTCGGCGCGAAGACGTCGCGGCCGTGGAAGGTGGCCGAGAGGCGGGGCGGGACGACGGAGGCGAGCGCACCAGCGGTGTCGAGCCGGCGCACCTCGTCCGGTCCACCGAGTACGTCGGCGACCGGGACGAAGAGTCCATTGTCCGGTCCCACGAAAGCGTGTCCGCCGGCCAGGACCAGCAATCCGGCGCGCGCGGTGCCGACCCCTGGGTCCACGACGCCGACGTGTACGGTACCGATGGGGAACCATGGAGCGGCGGTGCGGAGGGCCGCCGCTCCATGCGCGACGTTCTGAGGGGCGATTGCATGCGCGATGTCGTGGATCTGGATCTGGGGCGCGCGGGTGAGGATCACACCCTTCATGGCGCCGACATATCCGTCGCTCGGTCCAAAGTCGGTCGTGAGGGTGATCAGGCCACAGGGCGAGAATCCTGAGGAGAGACTCATGGCGGCAGGATCGGCGCTGCGCTCTGCAGGAGCAAGCCTTCGGGGGGTGCTCCGCGGCCCGGAGCGGGGCGGAAAAATCTTGCGCTGCTGCCCGGTCCGATAGATTCGCAGAATCTGACGCAACGCAGCGAAAAATCGCCTGCATTCTGTAAGAGGTCGCCGGGTGCGACCGTCCTACTGCTGCGCCGCTCGAGATTGGCTCCGACCTTCGAGACCGACCCGGAATCCTGACATGCGCCATCCCCCTGAACCATTCTCGACCGCCCCCGTGCAGCGTCCCTGGCATCGGAATTGCGAAGGTTCGAGTTCCGAGGTGAGACCGTCAGGAATCCGGACAAGTACGATGCTCGATCTGGTTCAGCAAGTTGCGCGCACTGCGGAAAGTGACACGGAGATCGTGGACCGCGTCGTCGCGTTGGTGAACCAGGGTTGGGTGCGTCTGAATGGCAGTTTTCGGGGAAGTCGGTTCCGTCTT
>JAPOLW010000530.1 GCA_029976905.1 bacterium
GGGCTGGCTTCGAGGACATTGCGGTCGAGGTGCAGCGCTTGTGGGTCGAGGGGAAGCGGGAAGAGGCGGTTCGGCGCGTACCGGAGGAGATGATTCTGGCCGGAAACCTGATCGGCGACGCGGAGACCGTGCGCGCGCGCTTGCGTGTCTACCGGGACGCCGGAGTCAATACCCTGATGGTGGGTGCGGCAGGTCGTGATCTTGCCGAGCGGGTGGAGATGCTCGGGCGGGTGATGGACCTCGTTGGATCGGAGGCTCGAGAATGACCTATGATCTCGTGATTCGAGGTGGCCGCGTGGTCGATGGGAGCGGGCTGCCGGGCTTTACGGCCGATCTCGGGGTGCGCGATGGCCGCATCGTGAAGCTCGGCCGCATCTCCGAACGGGGTCGCCGGGAGTTCGACGCCGATGGATGCGTCGTCGCCCCCGGCTTCGTCGACGTACACACCCACTACGATGTTCAGCTCGACTGGGACCCTCTGGCGACGCCTTCGTGCTGGCACGGCGTCACCACCGTATTGACCGGCAATTGTGGCTTCACCCTGGCGCCCTCGCGACCCGAGGATGTCCCCTGGTTGGCCGCGATGCTCTCACGGGTCGAGGGAATGTCGAAGGAGGCCCTCGCCCGTGGTTTCACGTTCGCCGGGGGCAGCTTCGCGGATTTCTGGAGCCGTCTGGAGGGTCGGCTCGGTGTGAACGCGGGTGGCTATGTGGGTCATTGCGCCGTGCGGCGTTGGGTTCTGGGCGACGAAGCCTCCGAGCGCGCCGCGACCGCGGACGAGATCGCGCGCATGCAGGAACTCGTCCGGGCCGCAATGCGAGAGGGAGCCGTCGGTTTTTCCACGTCCCAAATCGACATCCACGTCGGAGACGATGGGCGCGAGGTCCCCTCGAACCATGCCGAGCCCGGGGAGATCCTCGCGCTGGCGTCGGTCCTCGCCGAGTTCGACCATGGCGCGATCGAGATCATTCCGCGCAGTTTCGCCGAAGGCTACGACGAGAAGGATCGGGCTCTGCTGCTCGACCTCTACCGGGTTTCGGGCAAGCCCATCGAACTCAACATCCTCACGCCCACGCCACAGCACCCCATGGGGTGGCAGAGTACGCTCGAATTCTGCGAAGAGGCCTTTCGCCAGGGCGTGCGTCTCCATCCCCAATTCACCACCAACCGCCTGGAACTCCACCTCAAGCTCGCCGATACCTTCGTCTTCGACGAGTTGCCGGTCTGGCGTGAGAT
This sequence comes from bacterium, assembly GCA_029976905.1. Lineage (GTDB taxonomy): Bacteria > Desulfobacterota > Binatia > UBA12015 > UBA12015 > VGTG01. The sequence continues at coordinate 1,237 of JAPOLW010000530.1, forward strand.
CCTGACCCAGCCCGAGCCCGAGCGTTCGCGCCGTCTGGCCAATCCCGCCTGGCGTGCGCGCATGCAGGCCGAGTGGGACGACGACGAGGTGCGGGCGGTCGCCTTCGACCTCGGAGACCTCGAAGTGGAAGCCGTGCGCGACGAAGCCCACCGGGGTTACGTGGGGCGATCGGTCACCGAGGTGGCCGCGGAGGCGGGTGCTTCGAAGCTCGATGCCTTTCTCGATCTCTCGCTGCGCGAGGGCCTCGAGATGCAATTCCGCACTCGTTCTCCGGAAATCGCCCGGGAGTTCATTGGGCACATCGTGCGGGCGTCCCTGCAGAACCCGATCGTCATGGCTGGCTCCAGCGACGGCGGCGCGCACCTGGCGTCCTTCACGGGTGCAGACTACCCGACGCGTCTGCTCGCGGAGTGGGTCCCCGACACCCTTTCCCTGGAGCAGGCGATCTGGCGTCTTTCGGGGATGCCGGCGACCGTCCACGGGCTGCGTGATCGTGGTTTCCTGCGTCGGGGCGCCTGGGCCGACGTCGTCGTCTTCGACCCCGCGCGACTTTCCTGTGGCGATTCCTACCTGGTCCGCGACTTCCCGGCCGACACCGAGCGCTATGTGGTCGGTGCCGAAGGCTATCGTGCCGTCGTCGTGAACGGAGAGACGACTCTCGAAGAGGGCGAGCCGACCGGCGCGTTGCCGGGGCAGGTCCTACGGGGGGCCTGAGTCGACGGGCAGGGCGCACCCGCGCGTGGGTGCTATCTCTGGGAACGCATGGGTTCGCGTAGCTACAACGTCATCGGGGCGGGCGCGCTCGGCGGCTACTACGGGGCGTGTCTCGCCCACGCCGGCCACCAGGTCCGCTTTCTGTTGCGCAGCGACTACGACCACGTGCGACGTCACGGTTTTCGCGTCGAGTCGCCGCGAGGCGATTTGTCGATTGCCGAGCCCACGGTCTACGCGCACGCCCGGGATCTTCCGGCGAGCGACGTCGTCCTGGTCGGTCTCAAGACGACGAGCAATCATCTTCTCGGCGAGCTCCTGCCAGCGGCGACGTCTCCGGAGGGCGTGGTTCTGATGATGCAGAACGGCCTCGACGTCGAGCGCGATGCCGAGCGGGTCGTGCCGGGGGCTACCCTCCTGGGGGGCCTGGCCTTCCTGTGCTCGAACAAGGTTGGGCCCGGCCACGTCCGTCACCTCGACTACGGCGCCGTCCGCCTGGCCGAATACCGCGCCGATGGTCGCCCCGCGGGCGTGACTTCCGCGATGGAGGCGGTGGCGGCGGATTTCAGCGCCGCGGGGGTGCGGGTCGATCTCGAGGACGATCTCGCCATCGCCCGGTGGAAGAAATTGATCTGGAACGTCCCCTACAACGGTCTTTGCGTGGTTCGGAACTGCACCACCGACGTCCTCATGGCGGACGCCGGGACGCGGGCCCTGTGCGAGGAGATCATGAACGAGGTCTGCGCCATCGCGGCGGCCCGCGGTTGCCCGATCCCACCGGCCTTCGTGCGTAGGATGCTCGACGATACGGTCGCGATGGCGTCCTACAAGCCGAGCATGAAGATCGACTTCGATTGTGGCCGACCGATGGAGATCGAGGCTCTGTACGCGCGCCCGATCGCGGCGGCGCGCGCCGCCGGCGTGGCCTGTCCACGGATCGAGGCGCTGCCCGCAGAACTGGTGGCATGCGACCCCGCGGGCGAGCGCCCGGACTGAGGCCTGTGTCGGTGCCTTTCGTGGACGCCCGGCCGGGCGGGGATCGACGGCGGTCGCCCGGGACGGTAGGAAGAAGCCCGGAACCATGACGCAAAGCGATCGCCTGGCCCTTCGACGCGAAATCCGCAACCAGATCACCGGCCCCGGCGGATTCTGCGAACTCGTTCGCGAGGAGGTCCTTGGCCACCCGCTCGAGGTCTTCCGGAATCGCAAGCACTCCCTGCGCGAGCTTCTCGCTGCCTCCGCGGAGCGCGG
>JAPOLW010000531.1 GCA_029976905.1 bacterium
GACCGCAACCGCGAAGAAGTCCGCCCGCTAGACGACCGCAACCGCGAAGAAGTCCGCCCGCTAGACGAGCGCCGGCGCAACGAAGAAATAGACGCGCCGCTCGAACTCCTCCCGGCCCAGCGGCGTCGGAGAACGCCGCTCGAATTTCTCACCGCCCAGCGGCGTCGGAGAACGCCGCTCGAATTTCTCACGGCCCAGCGGCCTCGGAGACGCGCCGCTCGAATTTCTCACGGCCCAGCCCGACCAGAGAGCGCCGGTCCTCACGGCGTGGTTTTGTCCGCACGCGAAAAAGCCCGCACCCCGTTCCGGGGTGCGGGCTCGACGCATCAACGGAGGACGCGCTTCAGGAGGCCGCGCCCCGGTAGATTTCCATGACCTTCGCGAGGAACTCGAGAGCCTCGTCGTGTGGCCGCTGGAACGAGTTCCGGCCGATGATGGACCCGAAGCCACCACCCTGGTGGATGCCCCGCACCTCGTCGAAGACCTTCTCATCCGATCCCTTCGCGCCGCCGGAGAAGATGACGATGCGTCGGCCGTTGAAGGAGGACTGCACGACGTGGCGCACACGGTCGGCGAGAGTGTCGATGGGAATCCCCTCGGCTTCGTAGACCTTCTTGGCCGCCGCCTGCTCGAGGAACGAGGTCGGAGGCTTCACCTTCACGATGTGCGCCCCCAACTGGCACGCGATCTGTGCGGCGTAGGCGACCACGTCCATGGCGGTCTCCCCATCCTTGGTGACCTTCCCGCCGCGCGGATACGACCAGATCACCGTCGCGAGACCGACCGCCTTGGCCTCCTCGCTGATGGCACGGATCTCCTCGTACATGTCGTTGCGGGCGCCCGAACCGGGGTAGATCGTGAAGCCGACCGCCGAGCACCCCAGGCGAAGGGCGTCGGCAACCGACGCCGTGACCGCGGGACACGGATCGTCCTCCGAAAGAAGTGAATCGCTGTTGTTCAACTTCAGGATCAGCGGAATCTCGCCGGCAAAATCGGCCGCCCCCGCCTCCAGGAAGCCCAGAGGTGCGGCGTAGGCGTTACAACCGGCCTCCAGGCCGAGCTTGAAGTGGTAGTGCGGATCGTAGCCGGCGGGATTGGGCGCGAAGCTCCGCGCCGGCCCGTGCTCGAAGCCCTGGTCCACCGGCAGGATCACCATTTTCCCGGTGCCGCCGAGCGTGCCCTGGTTGAGCATGCGAGCCAGGTTGGCGAGGACACCGGGGGGGTTTCCGGCGTACCAGCTGAGGATCTCACGAACGCGTTCTGTCATGGGACTGATTACCTCCAATCGAAGTTTGCTTCGCTGGGCCGTGACCGGACTTCCCGCCGGACGAGGGAACCATCCGAACGGCCCCCGACCACCTGCGAATCCTTCCATTCATAGCGGCTCGGCGCCGCCAAGGGTATAGCCCCCCACCGACGGCCCACCGGGAGTCGGATCCGCCGCGACCGCCGGCCCCGACGTCCTTGCCCCATCAAGCCGCGGCGACAGCCGGCCCCCAAGGTCCTTGCCCCATCAAGCCGCGGCGACAGCCGGCCCCGACGTCCTTGCCCCATCAAGCCGCGGCAACAGACGGCCCCGACGTCCTTGCCCCGTCAAGCGGCGGCGCCGGACGCTCGTGCCGGCGCCTGTGGACGGCTCTCGAACTCGTCGAGTACGGCGATGAGCTCGTCGGCGCTCCGGGTCCGGGTGACGGCCTCCCGAAGATGAGCGCTCCCGGGAAAACCCTTGACCGTTCGGCAGGTCATGCCGCGAAGGCGAGCGGCCGTCACCTTGGTCGGGTAGATTTCGTCGAGGAGATCGCGATACCGCCGCAAGGCCGCGAGGCGTTCAGTGACCGTCGGAGCCGGCACCTCGAGGCCGCGGCGCGAAGCAACGATCTGGCGGAAGATCCACGGGTTCGCCATCGCTCCCCGTCCGATCAACAAACCATCGGCTCCCGAGCGCTCCAGTCGTTCACGCGCCGTCGCCACCGAGACGACGTCTCCACTGCCGAGAACCGGAATGGAAACCGCACGCTTGACCTCTCCGATCCGATCCCAATCCGAGGCACCGTGATAGAGCTGCATGCGGGTGCGGCCGTGCACCGCGACGAGTTCGACGCCGACGGATTCCGCCATCTGGGCCACTTCGACGCAATTGATCGACTCCTCGTCCCATCCCGTCCGGATTTTGAGGGTCAGGGGGATCGACAACTCCCGTCGCACCTGGCGGAGGATGCGCTCGAGGTGGGTGATGCGCCGAAGAAGCTCGGCACCGCCGCCTTTCCGGACCACCTTTGGGGCCGGACAGCCGCAGTTGATGTCGACGATGTCGACCCCCGTCGCCTGAACGAGCGCGGCGGCCTCGGCCATGCGGTCGATGTCCGAGCCGAAGATCTGGATCGAGATCGGGTGTTCGCCAGCATCGTACCGCAGCATCCGGTGCGTCTTGATGTCGTTGCGTGTCAGCCCCTCGATGGAGATGAACTCGCTTACGACCAGGCCGACGGCATCTCCGCTGCACTCCCGCACAAGACGACGGAAGGCCTGATCGGTGACGCCGGACATGGGCGCGAGGACCAGCGCCGGTTCGACGTCGACCGAACCGATCGACAAGCGATCCCCGGACATGATGGCGAATCTAGCGATCGACAGGAGCGTTGCGCAAACTCCGCAGGCCCCTGCACCGCCTCAGTTCATGCTCGCCCGGACGTCCTCGTCCATCCCGGTTCCGAAGCGGTTCCCGAAGAGAATTCCGCGCTCGCGATAGCCCCGTTCCGTCCGCTCGGTGATGAGGCCCAACCGCGCGAGATTCGGAACGACGGTGTGCATGAAGAGCTCGCTGTTGATTTCTGCCCAATTCGGCAGCCCCATGGCCATCTCGACCACCGCATGTGGCTCGAGCCCGTATTTCGGGCCGAGCACGTTGAGCATGTCCAACTGCTGGTTCGCGTTCAGGGTCTCGAGCACGTTGAAGGCGAAGTCTTCCATCTCCGCCATTTCCTCCTCGGTCGCTTCCTTGACGGTCCGACGCATGCTCAGGATGCCAAAGGCCGCATGGCGCGCTTCGTCCTGCTTCACGCGCCGCACGACATCACTGATCAGGGGGTTCATCGAACCCTTCTGGATCGCGTCCAGAATGCCCACCGCGACGCCCTCCTCGCTAAACCGATGCATGGGAAGTTCTTCACCCAATAGAAAGAAGTACCGGGAGTA
>JAPOLW010000532.1 GCA_029976905.1 bacterium
ACATCGAGTATCCCAGCGGGCCGCTGGATCCGCGGACGGTCGAGGTGCGGATCAGCCTGATCGACCGCGACGGCCCCTTCTTCGAGATGGTCCTGCCACCGGGCGCGCTCGAGAAGCGCGGGCGCCACTTCCTCTACAAGGATCGGAATGCAAAGAAATTCGGGGGCCCGCAAAAGGTGGATCTCTTCCAGCCCATCGGCGAACCGTGGCGGCTGAAGATGCGAGCGTTCGATGTCCTGCGGCCACCCGTCGGCGAAGAGATCACCGTCGAGGTGATCGTCGGTGGACACCTCTTCGAGATGACCCGGATCTGGAAGCGACGAGGAAAGACCCTGATCGACAAATAGGATCAGGGCGCGAGCCAATCGGCTTCGATGCGACCGTCTGGAGCCCAACGCCAGCGGCAGCGGACGTGGCCGTCGTGGTGCAACTCGAGCCGCTCCAACTCCGTGATCTCTGAACGGACGACCGCGAAGGCGTGGCGACCCGCCTCGCTCGCCTGCCGGTCGGGGAGCCTACGGCGAAAGGCTTGCGGTAGGTTGGGATCGGGCTCTGGCACGACCGACGAAGGAGGCCGTGGCGCAAGGTAGCAACGCCGGCTCGACAGGGTCGTTCCCTGCCAGGCCTGGTCGGCCAACGCGTCGCCGAGGTGAAGGGTGGCGAGCGTCGAGACGCGCAGCTGCACCTTGGTGCTCCGATCGTAGAAGAGCCAGGCGACCCGCGGTTGCGCTCGTATTTGGGCAGCCTTCGGACTGCGCGCGTCGGTGTGGAAGGACAACCACGGGCGCGGCGTCCCCGCGGCGAAATGCCTCAGGACGACGGTGCGCGATGTCGGATTTCCATGCGAATCGAGAGTCGCCACGACGGGCATGTGCCATTCGTGGCGCGGATCGGCGACCGCTTCGTGCAAGGCACCCAGGACCCGCTCGAGGAGGGATTCGAGATCCGGAACGGACGGCATCGTCCGATTCTAGCCCCGGGGTGGACGGGTTGGCGAGCGCCGGCGTGGCGGGCCGCGGCCCCCCCTCCCCCCGGCAGCGACTTCCGGCCGACCCGATCTCGACGACGCCTCGAAGGGGAGAAAAGGTGTGCCGTCCCGAGAAGTTCGATTTTTCCCCATCGCGGTCGTCGTGTAGGGTGCGCGGATGCTCTTTTCGATGCGCTTGATCGCCGTCTCATTCCTGCTGTTGCTCGGGTGTCCGTCCCCTTCCGACGAACCGGCGACCCCCGGGGGCGACGCGACCGGACGCGAGGTCGCCCCGCCGTCAGACCCGAGCGCCCCCGTTCCCGCAGCCGATGCGCCAGACGCAGGAGCAGCGCAGACGCTGGCCCCCCGCGAAATCTCCGCCGAGGGGCGCCAGCGCATGCTCGATCTCCTCGCCGGGCAGGTGGGTGACGGGCGCCGCGTGTGGATCGCGACGACCCTCGGGTTCGAGGAGCCGGCCGCCCTGCGGGACCAGTTTCGCGCCATCCTCGAAGAAGCCGGGATCGGGGTCGAGGTCGTGGAGTTGAGACAGCTGCGGGTGAAGCCGGGGGTGCGGGTCCTGCTCGCTTCCGAGACTCCGCCGGACTGGGCACAGACGACGATCGACGCGCTGGCCGCCAGTGGCCTCGAGGTTCCCGCGGCCCGGGGCTATCGAAGCTACTTCGAGGAGAGAAAGGCCGACAACCCGAATTGGCCCGGCATTCCAATCGAGGACGACGCCGAAGTTCTTCTCGTGATCGGACCCGCACCGGAGTAGCGCAAACGCGGCCCGGCCGTCGACTTCAAGCCGTCCCGGCGAGTTTGCGCACCTGCCCGAGCAATTGCGCGCGCAGGGTCTTGTCGTCCAGCGCGAGAACGAGGGGGTGGCTCACGGTACCAGCGATGGCCGAGGCGATCAGCGCCGCGCGGACCCGCGCCCGGGGCTCTCCCCCTCCGCCCATCAAAATCCGATTCACCCTCTCCAGTACGCGCCGGAAGGGCTCGTGTTCCTCGAGGAAGCGCAGCATGATCGGGTCGCGCTGCAGGATACTGGCCATGCGGCGACGGGCGACGGCCAGATCCACCATCCCTGCAAGCAGAACCTCTCGGGCCTGCGTCCTCGACCGTTGCGCTTCGGCCGCATAGACCGCGACTTCCAATCCGCGCACGACGACCTCGGCCACCGCGAGGACGATCGCGTCCTTGGTTCGATATTGATGGTAGACCGCGGCCTTGGTGACGCCGATCGCATCCGCGATCATCTGCAGGGACGTCCCGGCGATTCCGTGTTCGGCAAATAGGTCGAGCCCGGCTTCGATGATGCGGCCCTGGGCCGCGCTCGGGGCGATCGGAGCGGGAGGGCGGGCGAGAACGGCAGAGGCCATCCCTGCAGCATAGCCCAACCCGGGGCCGCTCCCCACCTGCATGCCTTGCTCTCGGGTAGCCGAGCGGCTAGGACCAAAGCCGAAAGGGGGTGCGACGATGAAATGGGTCACGATTGACCGCGCGTGCGTGCCGTCTGCACTTCTGGCGGCCCTTCTCCTTCTTCCCTCCTGCGGGGACGGTCCTTCCGGAACGCCAGCGTCGGCGCCGAGGCAGCCCGCCAACCCGCTCGTGGAAGGGCCGGTGACGGGCGGCGGCGGCCCCGACTGCTGCAAGATCCTCTTCGGGGGCGCGGAGATCGACGTAACGACGGTCATCGCCTACGAGCCCGGGACCCCCTTCTATCCTCCTACGCTCACCTTCGACGAAGCAGAGGTTGGTTACCGGGAGACGGAGTTCTTCGTCTCCGGAACGGCGACCGCCTACCGGGCGACGAGCGAGCTGGGCCAGGACGGTAGGTGGTCGGTCGAGCCCGCCGACACCGCCCCCTTCAAGACGCGTATCGTGGTCATGCGACCCGAGAACCCGGACGACTTCAGCGGAACGGTGGTCGTAGAGTGGTTCAACGTCTCCGGTGGAACCGACGCCGCTCCCGACTTCATCCAACTCCACACCGAGATCTTCCGCCGGGGCCATGCCTGGGTCGGCGTGTCCGCCCAGAGCATCGGCATCGAAGGGGGCGGCACCTTCGAGGGGTCACTCAAGACCATCGACCGACAACGCTATGGCAGCCTCCGCCACCCCGGCGACAGCTTCTCCTACGACATCTTCTCCCAGGCCGCGCAGGCCGTACGCCGGCCCACGGGGCTCGCCCCACTCGACGGCCTCGAGGTCCGCTCCCT
>JAPOLW010000533.1 GCA_029976905.1 bacterium
AGATCTCGCGCGGCGCGCTCGCGCGTCTTCTGCGCGACCACGCCGTCGTCCACGAAGGCAAAGTGGGCAGTCTGCGGCGGTTCAAGGACGACGTCCGCGAAGTCGCACAGGGCTACGAGTGCGGCATCGGCCTCGAGGGCTTCAACGACATCAAGCCCGGCGACGTGATCGAGGTGTACGAACTCGAGGAAGTCGCGCGAAAGATCACGCCCAAGGAGTCCCGCGGAGCCCAGCCCAGCGCCGCCAGCGTCGCCTGACGCCAGGCCCGGACCGGATGGCGGAAAGCAGGCCGACGCTTTGAAGCGTGAGCGGAGCCGCCGGGCAGAGGCGGAAGCGGCACTTGCCGAAGGCGGATCGAGTCGGCGGGCGGAGCGGGTCGCGAGCGGAATCCATCGGGTCCTAGGACAGGTGCTCGTCCGCGACATTCGGGACCGGCGGGCCGCGATTGCCAACATCACGCGCGTCCGGGTCACCCCCGACCTGCGTCATGCTCGCGTCTATTTCGCGCACCTCTGCAAGGAGCCGGTGGATGCGGCAGACACGACGGCGGCCCTGGTTCGAGCCGCTCCCTATCTTCGTCGGCGACTTGCCGAGGAGTTGGGCCTCCGGTTCACGCCGGATCTGGAGTTCTTCTTCGACGAAGAACTGGCGGATGCGCGTCGGGTCGATTCCCTGCTGCGGTCCCTGAACGATGACGAGTCCTCTCGCTGATGGCCGACGGTATTCTTCTTGTCGACAAGCCGACCGGGTGTACGTCGGCCGATGTCGTTCGCTCGGTCAAGCGCCGACACCGGCCCCGTAGCCTCGGTCACCTCGGTACGCTCGACCCGATGGCCACCGGGGTCCTGCCCCTGTGTGTCGACGGCGGTACCCGTCTGGCACAGTTTCTCGCAGCCGAGAGCAAGGCGTATACCGGCAGCATTCAACTGGGGCGCGAGACCGATACGCTCGATGCGACCGGTGCCACGGTCGGGGAGGCCGCGGTCCCGAGCCTCACGGCGGCCACTCTCGAGGGCGCCTCGAAAGCCTTCCTGGGGGAGGGGCTCCAGGTGCCGCCGATGTACTCCGCCGTGAAGAAGGACGGTCGGCGGCTCTACGAGTTGGCGCGCGAGGGGCGAGAGGTGGCGCGCGAAGCGCGACGGATCCGGATCGATCGCCTGCGCCTGAGGGCGGGGCCGACGCCCGCGGAGGTCGAGTTCGAGGTCGCCTGCTCGAAGGGGACCTATGTCCGCGTCCTCGCGGCGGATCTGGGACGTCATCTGGGGACGGTGGCTTGCCTGGGCCGGCTCCGACGAACGGAATTCGGGCCGTTCCTGGAGTCGGAATGCGTGTCGCTCGACGGAATTCTTGCCCGTGCGCCGGGCGACCTGCCGGTGCTCGCTCCCCGCGACGCCCTGCGGGGGGCCTGCGAGCTGATGGTGGACGGCCCTACGGCGTTCGGGATCGCGGCGGGACAGCAGCACGCCCTCGCGCGTCTCGAGCCGCCCGCCCCGCGGGCGGTCCTGGGGGCGGTCATTGCTCCCAATGGGGGCCTTCTGGCCGTCGTCGAGCCTCGCGCAGGCGCCTGGCATCTTCGCCGGGTCGTCATGCCCGAGGCGAGTGAACTTTACAGGCCCTGAGCCTGGTGTTACCAATTCGGAGACAGAATCGAAAGATGGAGGAGAAACTGTGGCTTTGGCCGCGACGCGCACGCGCGAATTGATCGACGAATATCGCGCTCATGAGAAGGATACGGGTTCAACCGAGGTTCAGGTCGCTCTTTTGAGCGCCCGGATTTCGGATCTGACGGAGCATTTCAAGACCCACGCGAAGGATCATCATTCGCGTCGAGGTCTCATCAAGCTCGTCAGCCAGCGACGCCGTCTCCTCGACTACCTCAAGCGAGAAGACCTGGCGCGTTACAAGACGCTCATCGAGCGCCTGGGCCTGCGCCGCTAAGCGCAGAGCCCGCGCTTCGATCCGAGAAGCGGCCGGCTCCCAGACCCGGTAGATGCGCGAAGTGCGCCCGCTGGGGGAGAGACGTATGAAAAAGGTAGTGGAAGTAGACCTGGCAGGTCGCCCGTTCTCGATCGAGGTCGGCCGACTCGCCAAACAGGCCGGTGGTGCGGCCTTCGTGAGCTACGGCGACACCGTCGTACTCGTCACCGCGACGGCGGCGTCGTCTGCGCGCGACAGCGTGGACTTTCTGCCCCTGACGGTGGACTATCAGGAGAAGACCTTTGCCGCGGGCAAGATCCCCGGAGGCTTCTTCAAGCGCGAAGGGCGCCCGAGCGAGAAGGAGACGCTGACCTCGCGTCTGATCGACCGTCCGATCCGCCCCCTCTTTCCCGAGGGGTGGCGTCACGAGATCCAGGTCATCGCAACCGTCCTGTCGGCAGAGAAGGACAACGATCCCGACTTCGTCGCCCTGTGCGGCGCGTCGGCGGCGCTGACCGTCTCCGACATCCCCTTTGATGGACCGATCGCGGGCGTCCGCGTGGGGCGGGTGGACGGCGAACTCGTCTTGAATCCGACGGCCGAACAGTCGGAGGCAAGCGATGTAAATCTGCTCGTCGCGGGCAGCAAAGACGCCCTCGTCATGGTCGAGGGTGGCGCCAACGTCGTCGCCGACGACATCATGCTCGAAGCGCTCTTCTTCGCACACGACGGCATGCAGCCGATCATCGACATGCAGACCGAGTTGCAGCAGGCCGTTGGCAAGGCCAAGCGCGACGTGCCGGTCATCGAGGTGAACGAAGCACTCGTGGCGCGCGTGCGGGAGGTGGCCACTCCCCTCATGCAGGCCGGACTCGACGAGCCCGCCAAGCTGGAGCGCTATGCGAAGTTCGATGCCGCCAAGGCCGAGGTGAAGACGGCGCTCGCCGAAGAGTTCCCCGACGACGCAAAAGAGATTTCGGCGGCATTCGGAGACCTCAAATCGGAGTTGGTGCGTGAGCGCATCGTCAAGCAGAACCTGCGGCTCGACGGGCGCGACCTCAAGACCGTTCGGCAGATCTCGTGCGAGACCGGGGTCCTGCCCCGCGTCCACGGGTCGGCCGTCTTCACTCGCGGCGAGACCCAGGCCCTGGTCACCTCGACCCTGGGCACCTCGTCGGACGAACAGCGGATCGATGCGCTCCTCGGCCAGAGCAAGAAGCGCTTCATGCTGCACTACAACTTTCCTCCGTTCAGCGTTGGAGAGAC
>JAPOLW010000534.1 GCA_029976905.1 bacterium
GGGCGTTGTTTGACCCAGCACGTGTCGCGTACTCGGGGTCGGCGCGTTGCAGGCGGTTGTCGGCAGTCCGCAGCGCGTTGATCCGCTCGGCCCGCACCGCCTCGCTCTCCTGCCGTCGGCGTAGGTCTGCGACGAACCCCCCGGTCTCGGCCTGCTCGGCCGTCGCACCGACCTCGATCGTGGCCAGATCCTTCTTGAGCTGCGCCGAGACGTCCGCCACGTCCAGGATCCAATCGGAGGTGAGCACGATCTCGCTCATGTCCATGGGCGAGCACGAGTGGTCGCCGGCGATCCCCGACAAAGCCGCCCAATCGATGCACCCGGGGGTCGTGCTCTGCTCGAGGTCGACCCCTTCGACGCAAAAACGCTCGGACCCGGGGCGGGCGTCCCGCCACAGAGCGTCGAAGACGCGACGCCGCTGGGGATCGAGGGACTCCACGCTCTGTAGAGCGATCTCGCGATGCTCGGGGTATACCCAGGCGCCCGCTGGGTCGGTGAGTGCGAGAATCGCAAAGGCGAGTCCCGCGGCGCTGGTTCGTGAAAGATACGTCAAACCCAGCTCTCCTCCTGAGGAGGTACAACTCGAGCAGGACGACGGGCAAGTCGCAGCCCACCTCGCGCGTCGGACCTCACTCTTTGGCGCCGCCGGCCAGATCCTCCTGAACATGTCGCAAGATGGCCTCCACGAGAACCTCCCGTGGGTAGTCGTTGTGATCCATGGCGAGCGCCGCAAGCCACGGATGAGAACGCTCGATCGGCAACACGATCGCAAGATGGTCGGCGTTCACGTACGCGAGCAGCCGGCTGCCGGGGATGACCTGGTCGTAGAAGATGAGCTGACTGTCGTTGCGGGCATCGACCTGGCTGAGCGTATCGTAGGATTTCCGGAGACCGTTGGAGATGCGCCCGGGCTCGGGAAACGTGACGACCGAGTAGTAGCGGACGTTGCGCGGCAGCGGGTTCTCCGCGAGCCAGCGGCGACGGGGGCCGGTGCGAAGGCTCTCGAGCGCGCGCAGATCCCCTTCCTCGCAGGTCGATCCGGGTGCCAGTTGGAAGAGCCGCACCAGCCAATCGGGCGCCTCGTTGGCCAACGGGGACCCCCCGACCGCGCCCGAAACGCTGACCACGGCGTCCACCCGGTCCTGAATTTCCGGATAGGTCGCCAGCGCGACGAGAATGTCCACGATTCCCTTGGAGTAGCCCATCAACACGAGCGGCTCGTCCCCGCGGAGATCCTCGCGCTCGAGGAGTGCATCGCGGATCCGAACGGCATTCTCCTCGCTGCTGGAGAGACCATTGACCTCGATCTGACGGAAACGAAACCCGCGCGACTGGAGATGCTGCGGCATCGAGGCCTCGGGACGGAGAAAGTTATCGACGCAATTTCCGCCGAGACCGAGCACTCCGACCAGGGTGACTGCGGCGGCATCCTTTCCAAGTTCGACCGGCTGCCCCGTCGGCGGTGGCTCGGCTTCGAGGCGCACGAGCGCCTCCTCACAGGGCCGATGGTCCGGCCAATGCGCCCCCTCGTGCTCGTTGAGCGCGCAGAAGATCTCCCGGAAGCGTCCTCGTTGGTCGACCAGGCCGGCCGTCGAGGCCGGAGCCAGGAGAAGGGGGGGAGTCGCGGTCGAAAACGGCACCAGCGGAGTCAGGGTGCAGCCTCCGAGCCAGACCGACAGAAGCAAGATGCCCATCGGCCAAACACGCCGGGATCGGATCATCGACCACCACCTCCTCCTCCCGATGCCGGGCCATTCGTTTCCAGGTCTCACGTCGAACCGCCGCGTCCACCACCACGAAATGCGCCCAACGGCAGAATGCGAAGCGCCGCGGGCCGGTAATCCCGGGGCAGATACTCCTCGGGCATTTGCGGATCGCTCCCGTCGCGCACCGCCGAGATGTGGGGCGAAGCGATCTCGACGCCGGCGGCATGGAATTGATCGAGGATCGCGCGATGCAGGTCCGAATAGGTCCGCGCCATTCCCCGGGCGTCCTTCGTGTATCCGTTGATCTCGTAGTGCACGTAGAAATCGTCGAGCGCCTTCTGGTTCACGAAAGGCTCGGGCGAATCCAGAATGCCCTCGGTCTGGTGCGCCGCCGCAACCAGAAGTTCGCACACGCGGGCGGGAGGCGCATCGTATCCGATCGTCACCGTGGAGTGCAGAATCAACTGATTCTGGCGCGCCTGGGCACTGAAATTCACGATTGGATTGCTCATCACCAGAGCGTTGGGAATCGTGACGTCGACATTCTTCACCGTCCGGACCCGGGTCACGAAGAGGGTCTTCTCCATGACGTCCCCCTGCGCGTCGGCGATGTTCACGCGATCACCGATGTGGAACGCACGGGTGTAGGTCAGGACGATCCCCGAGACGACGTCTGCAACCGCCCCGGAGGAACCGAGCGAAACCAACACGCCGAAGAAGACAGAGACGGCCTGGAAGGCCGGAGACGTCGATCCCGGAAGGTAGGGAAAGGCGACCACGAGCAAAAACGCGATCGTCAGGAAACGAGTGATCTTGAAGGTGGGCCAGGCCCAATCGGCATCGAACCCATTGATGCCGATCCGCTTGATGGCGATTCCGCTGAAGACGAGTCGCTCGATGCGGATGATCCAGCGGCCGAGCGCCGCGAGCACGAGCAGGAAGACGAGACTCGGAGCGTAACCGACCAGGCCGTAGACGATGATTTCCAGAGCCTCGATCAGGTGCCCGAACAACCGATCGGCGAGACCCGCAGTCGCCGGAAAGAGCTTGAAGACCGTATTGAGATAAACGTAGGCGAGCAGCAGATAGCTGACGGCCGCCACCAGGCGCACCGCACCGAGGATCGCATTGGTGGTCTCGTCGGCGGAGAGGACCTCTTGGCGTTGGAAACGGATCGGGCCGAGGACCGTTCCGCGCCACTCCTCGACGCGGCGCGAGATCCGGGAGAAGACGAATCGAGCGAGCAGGTAGACGAAGAGCGCGACCGCCGAGACCATGCCGGCGGCCGCGGCGGCCCACCAGAAGTCGCCGCGGCTGACCTGCTCCACCATCCTCTCGATCCACGCGCGGATGGTCCTCGTCTGCGCACCCATGACTGCTGGGTCCGCTACCGCCTCGCGCGCATCGAGGCAATGGCAACCGATCGCGGCTCGTCGGCCGACCGCGGCTCGTCAGCCGACCGCGGCTCGTC
>JAPOLW010000535.1 GCA_029976905.1 bacterium
AAGAACGGATCCAGGGAATCGAAGGCATCGAGCGGTTGAACTGTACGGCCTCGGAAGGCTCCGGCATGGTGCTCGCGGAGGTCCACTCGTGGGCCGACACCAACGCCGTCCTCGACGACATCAAGACCGAGGTCGACGCCATCGACACGTTCCCGGCCGAGACCGAGAAGCCAGTGGTCAAACGCGCCACCATGCGGGCGCGTGTGATCAACGTTGCCGTCTACGGCGACCTTGGCGAAGCCACGCTGCGGCAATACGGCCAGAAGGTCCGCGACGAGATCGCGGAGCTGCCCGGCGTGACCGTGGCCAAGCTGCGCAACGCGCGGCAGTACGAAATCTCGATCGAGGTCTCGGAATCCGGTCTGGGGCGACACGGCCTCACCTTTGACGACGTCGTCCGGGCCGTGCGGCGCTCGTCGCTCGATCTGCCGGCCGGCTCGATCAAGACCAGCGGCGGCGAGATCTCGCTACGCACCCGTGGGCAGGCCTACTCGGGTCGTGAATTCGAGGACATCCTGTTGGTGGCCAAACCCGACGGAAGCCGGGTCCTGCTCGGCGACGTTGCCACGGTCGTAGACGGCTTCGAAGACACGGACCGGTGGGCCATGTTCGACGGCAAGCCAGCGGTCATGGTGCAGGTCTATCGGGTCGGCGACCAGGGAGCCCTCGACGTCGCGGCGGAGGTGAACAAATACGTCGGCGAAGCGCAGGCACACCTACCGCCGGGCCTCTCCGTGACGACATGGCAGGACGAGTCGATCTATCTGCGCGCCCGGCTGAATACCCTGATCGACAACGGGCGTCTCGGCTTCCTGCTCATCCTGGTGGTACTCGCTCTGTTTCTGCGGTTCCGGTTGGCGTTCTGGGTCGGCCTGGGCATCCCCATCGCCATGCTCGGCGCCTTCATCGTGCTTCCGTGGTTCGACGTCTCCATCAATCTATTGTCACTCTTCGCCTTTCTGGTGGTGCTGGGCATCCTGGTCGACGACGCGATCGTCGTCGGCGAGAACATCCACACCCACCAGGAGATGGGCGAGGACCCGCTCGAATCGGCCATCACCGGCGCCCAGGAGGTTGCCGTGCCGGTGACCTTCGGTGTTCTCACCACCATCGCCGCGTTCTCTCCCCTCCTCATGATCCCCGGCGACATGGGCAAAATGACGGCCCAGATCCCGATCGTCGTCATCGCGGCGCTGAGTTTCTCGTTCATCGAATCCAAGTTGATTCTCCCCGCCCACCTCGCACACGCGCGTGCCCGGGGAAACAAAGAGAACGCATGGTCATGGAAGGGCTGGAAGCGAGTCCAGGCCGGCGTCATCCAAGGGCTGCAGCGCTTCACCAACGGACCCTACGCACGCCTGTTGAAGACCACGCTGGAGTGGCGCTACTCCACCGCGGCGGCCGGAGTCGCGGTGATCCTACTGACTCTGGGGTTGATCGGCGGCGGTTGGGTACGTTTCCATTTCATGCCGTCCATCGAAGGCGACAACGTGGTCGCCTTCATCACCCTGCCCCAAGGAACACCGGCCGAGGAGACCGCCCGGGCGATCGCGGCCCTGGAAGCGAGTGCGGAGGCCGTACGCGCCGAACTCGACGACGCCGGCACCGTGAAGGGGGGAAGTGTCTTCCACCACATCCTCTCCAGCGTCGGCGAACAGCCCTATCGCAAGCGGCAGGAGCGGGATTCCAGTGGCGTCATCGGAGGCGGGACCGCCAACCAGCCCCACCTTGGTGAGGTGAACATCGAACTCGCGCCCTCGGAGACGCGCTCTGCGACCAGTCTTCAGATTGCGAATCTCTGGCGCGAGAAAACCGCGCCGATCCCCGACGCTGTCGAGTTGGGCTTCACGTCGGCCCTCTTCGACGCCGGGGAGGCCCTGCACGTCGAATTGCGGGGCCAGGACGGCGATTCCCTGCGCGGAGCCGCCGCGGCACTCAAGCAACGACTCGCCCGCTACCCGGGTGTGTACGACATCACCGACTCCTTTCGCGGCGGCAAGCAGGAGGTCGCCTTGTCCATCCGCCCGTCGGCCGAGGCACTCGGCCTCTCCCTGCAGGATCTCGCACGTCAGGTCCGACAGGCCTTCTATGGTGACGAGGCGCAACGCATCCAGCGGGGGCGCGACGACGTGCGCGTGATGGTCCGGTACCCGGAGACGAGTCGCCGCTCCCTGGGCGACGTCGAGCAGATGCGTGTGCGGATGAACGACGGCACCGCCATTCCCTTTTCCTCGGTGGGGGATTACGAGATCGACCGCGGCTACGCCACGATCTACCGGGCGGACCGCCGCCGGATCGTATCGGTCACGGCGGCGGTCGACGCGAACGTGACCAGCCCGAACGAGGTCATCGCCGATCTGCAGAAGAGCGTCCTCCCCGAACTCCTGCAGGACTTCGGGGACATCACCTACACGCTCCAGGGCGAGCAGGCGGAACAGGCCGAGTTCGGGCAATTCATGCTGCGTGGTTGGGGCGTCGCCCTGCTGATCATCTTCGCGCTGCTTGCGATCCCGCTTGGGTCCTACGTCCAACCCTTGATCATCATGAGTGCGATCCCCTTCGGAATGGTCGGCGCCATCCTGGGCCATCTCCTCATGAACTGGGACATGAGCATGTTCTCGGTGATCGGCATGGTGGCGGTCTCCGGCGTGGTGGTGAACGACTCTCTGGTGCTGGTGGACTACATCAACCGTGCCCGTGCCGACGGCGCTTCGACCAGCGATGCGGTCCAGGCCGCGGGCGTCCTGCGACTGCGCCCCATCCTGCTCACCTCGCTCACCACCTTCGCAGGCCTCAGCCCACTTCTGGTCGAGCAGAGCGTGCAGGCCCAATTCCTGATTCCGATGGGGATCTCGCTCGCCTTCGGGGTCCTCTTCTCCACCGCGGTGACCCTCGTCCTCGTTCCGGCCGCCTACATGATCGTCGATGACGCCAGCGAATGGCTGATCCGCGCGCGCGCGCGGCGCAGCGGCGAGGATCGACACCCTTCCCCGGCCTCCTGAAGGCCTGGACCCAGGCCCCGGCTCCGGGGGCTGCCCCCGGAGCCGCCGCGTAAGGTGGCCAAGGTGAGCGCGACGGTGGCAAAGTTTGAGGCGGCGGCGGCGGCGGCGGCGGCGGGTGGAAGCGCCGAAGCGGACGGAGGAGGAGGAGGAGGAGGAGGAGCGGGCGAGG
>JAPOLW010000536.1 GCA_029976905.1 bacterium
GTCCGCCGCCCAGAGCTACCTCAAACCCGAGCACACCGTGTTCTGCAAGTTCCTCTCCCCTCGCAAGGTTGCGCTCGTCGACGCGGGCGTCCGCAAGAAGTCGGAGGATCGCACCGCGTACGTGTTCCTCCCCGGCGGCCTCGGCCGGGCCGCGGTTCCCTTCGAGGGCAGAGCCGCCCGACACCAGGAGAACGACGACGGCCAGGGTCGTCAGAGAGGGCAACATCCGCGACATACCTTCTTTCTACGCTGCGACCGGCCCCCGAGAAAGGGCGAACGGACGTCACCGGAGGCAGAAGTTCCCCGTGTTGGGCGGGGGTGCGTCTCCGCTCAACTGGCGTCGTCGTCCTCGGGGGGTGCTCCGCTGCTTTCTGCCGCCGCGCGGGCGGCGCCCTCGGGGCGCGCCGGCGCGGCGGCGTTCCCCAGATGGTAGGCGGCAAAGCCCGGAATCACGACCTGATTCAGCGCCATGCCCAGAACCGTTCCGGGCCCCGGGGCCACGACCGCGGATTCCTCGCCGCTGATTGGATTGGTCACCACGCCGAGGACGTGTCCGCTGCCGACCGTGTCCCCGAGGGCAACCCGGCTCATGAAGATCCCTCCCTGGTCGACACGAACCCAGCGGGTCGACCAAAAGAGCCCGCGCGCCTCGTCGGCGGGTGTCGCCCGGTCGATCTGGGAGAGGAGGTGCGCCACGGTCTGCACGCCGCGTTCGATCTCCGCTTCGTCGAATCGCATCGGTTCGCCGGCCTCGTAGGTCACCGCGGCGATCCCGATGTCGGTCGTCGCGCGCCGAAGCGTCCCCGGCCGGCCCGGGTTGTTCAACACCGGCATGCCACCGAACCGGATGGCGAGATCGAAGACGGAGGCATTGGCGAGATCGGCACGGAGCTGCGATAGGTTCGTCCGGCGCAGCGACCCCGTATGGAAATCGATCAAGAGGTCGCAACTCCGGACGATCCGGCGAAAGAGCACGTCGGCGATCCTCGAGGCGGCACTGCCGGTCTGGCTTCCCGGGAAGTGACGGTTCAGGTCGCGCCGGTCCGGCAGATAACGGGAACCGCGTTGCAGTCCATGGAGGTTGGCGATCGGGATGCCCACGAGGGTGCCCTTCAGGGTCCGCGCAGAGGTCGCTGCTACGGTTCGCCGGACGATCTCGACCCCATTGAGTTCGTCACCGTGGATGCCGGCAACGAGGCAGACGACCGGTCCGGGCTTCCTTCCGTGGGTGATCGTCACCGGAACCGAGATCGGCGCACCCGCGAAGGATTCGCCCATGCGCAGGGTCAGACTCAGGCGGTGTCCGGGGGCAACGCTTTCTCCGAGAAGCGCGAACGGCGTCTGCTCACCTGCGTCCTGGCCAACGCTGCTCTCTACGGTGCCCTCGGGGGCTGGGTCGGTCGCGGGAGGGTCGCTCGCGCGTGCAAGCCCGCTGGTTGCGAGGAAGACCAGGAGCGCCAGTCCGGCGGCGTCGGGTCGGCGACGGACCGCGCGGGCCCCGGGCGCCACCCCGCAGTGGCGCGCATTTCGGCCGGACTCGACCGGATGCCTCGGGCTTGGCTGCGCACGCCTCATTTCCCGAATGACCTTGCTGATCGGGCCGTGCGGAAACAACCGCACCTCGCGATGCGCCTTTGCGCAATGCCATGGAGACGGCGATGTCGGGCGCACCGCCGGCGACAGGCGGGTGCGCGCGCGCGGCCTTCTCGTCCTGGTGCGTCCAAATCAGGGTTGGGGGGGGCCGTCGGGAAGGAGCGTCGGCTCGCGGCGCCTCTTCCCCGGCCGCCGGGGGCGAGCGGGGACGAGGCTGCGCAGAGTGAGGGTCTTGCCGAAGCAGAGGAGGACGTCGCCGGGAAGGATCTCCCGCGACTCCTTTGGATTGGGGATCGTGACGCTCTCGCGACTGATGCTCAGGATGATCGCGTCGCGTTCTCGCAGGCCGGTCTCGCGGACCGTCTTGTGGGCGAGTTCGGAGCCGGCGGGAACGGGGATCTCGAGGACGCCATAGCCGGCCTGCAGTGTGAGCCGTTGTCGGATGTCGATTTCCGGGAAGAGGACCTCCTCCTCGATCAGTTCGACCACGGCGCGAGCGACGTCGATCCCGGTTGCCCCTTCGATGCCCTCGAGGCCCGGAGAGGAATTCACCTCCATCACCATGGGACCGCGTTCGGATTCGAGCATGTCGACGCCCGCCAGGCGGAGACCCATGATCTGGGTCGCGTGGATGGCGGTGCGCTCGTACTCGTCGTCGAGTTCCACTCGCTCGGTCTGCCCGCCCCGGTGCACGTTGCTGCGGAATTCGTCGCCAACCGCGCGGCGTCGCATGGCCGCAACGACGCGCCCCCCGACGACCAGGGCGCGAATGTCCCGCCCCCGACTCTCCTGGACGAATTCCTGGAGGAGGACGTTCTGGCCAGCCGCTTGTTGCAGGGTCTCGGTGACGGCCTCGGCAACCTTGCGGTCCTCGGCCAGGATGACGCCGATGCCTTGCGAGCCCTCGAGCAGCTTCAGGACCGTCGGCGTTCCGACGCGGTCGAGCGCCGTGAGGACCTGCTGTTTGTCCTTTACGAAGGTCGTCTTCGGAAAGCCGATCCGATGTCGGCTGAGGACCTGGATCGAGCGAAGCTTGTCCCGCGAGACGCTGATCGCGTGGGAGGGGTTCAGACAAAAGACTCCCATCTGCTCGAATTGCCGGACGACCGCCGTGCCAAAAAAGGTGATCGATGCACCGATGCGAGGAATCACGGCGTCGTAGTCCCGCAGGGGCCGCCCCCGGTAATGGAGGCTCGGCTTTCCCCGTTGGACGTCGATCGCAAAGCGCATGGGATTGAGCACGAGGGTCTCGTGCCCGCGGGCGGCGCAGGCCTCCCGGAGACGCCGGGTGCTGTAGAGGTTCCGGCCACGGGATAGGATGGCGATTCTCATCGAGATGGATCCTTGCCGGTGGGTCGTGGTCGGCTCGTGACGCGGCGGCGGCCCGCGTCGACGAGGAAGTCGCCCGCGAGCGCGGTGCGGCCCAGGAGCATGCGGAAGAGCATCTTCTCTCGATCGACGAGGCTCGCCTCGATTTCTTTCTCGATTCCGCCGAGTCGCAGGGTGGTTCGAACGAAATAGCGTCGGGTGTAGGTTCCGGTGCTGGAGCGTACCCGTCCCACCCGGGTGACGGGT
>JAPOLW010000537.1 GCA_029976905.1 bacterium
GGGCAGTCCAAGATGCTCCTCACCGGCGAGCAGGAGGTGGCGCTCGACCTCGACTCGTGGGAAGATTCCTACGCCGAGGGCCAGGCGGTGGACATGGAGGCGTTCGTTGCGTGCGTCACCGACTCGGGCGCGCCCAACGCCGTCATCATCGATGCCGTCCGTACGCCGGGTGGCCGCCGAAATGGAAAGCTGAAGGACTGGCATCCAGTCGACCTGGCCGCGCACGTTCTCAGGGCCATCGAGAAGCGCAACAAGCTCGATACGTCCCTGGTGGACGACGTCATCATGGGCTGCGTCATGCAGGTCGGGGAGCAGGCCCTCAACATCGGTCGCAACGCGGTTCTCACCGCGGGTTGGCCCGAGTCGGTGCCGTCGACGACGGTGGATCGGCAGTGCGGAAGCTCGCAGCAGGCGCTCCATTTCGCTGCGCAGGGTGTCATCGCCGGTTCCTACGACGTCGTCGTGGCCGCGGGTGTCGAGTGCATGAGCCGCGTCCCCATGGGCGCCTCGATCAGCCACACCAAGGACGTCGGCTTCCCGTTCCCCAAGACCTTGATGACGCGGTACGAGGAGACCGGGCTTCCCCCGCAGGGCATCGGCGCGGACATGATCGCCGACGAGTACGGACTCACCCGTCTGGACCTCGACACCTTTGCGACGGAATCCCAGACGCGCGCGGTGCGGGCCACGAAGGAGGGGCGCTTCAAGAACGAGATCGTGCCCGTCCCGGTGAAGGTCGGTGAGCAGGACGAGATGATGGACACCGACGAGGGGATCCGCGAGGGCACCAACGTCGACAAGCTCGGCACCCTGAATCCCGCGTTCAAAGAGGACGGAAAGATCACCGCCGGAAATTCGTCGCAGATCTCCGACGGCGCCTCGGCGGTCCTCATCATGAGTGAAGAGAAGGCCAAAGAACTCGGCTACACGCCGCGCGCGCGTTTCCACGCCTTCGCCGTCGCCGGCACCGACCCGGTCACCATGCTCAAGGGACCCATCCCGGTCACCAAGAAGATCCTTGCGAAGACCGGCATGTCGATCGACCAGATCGACCTTTTCGAGGTCAACGAAGCCTTCGCCTCGGTCGTGCTCGCCTGGCAGAAGGAGACCGGCGCCGACATGGCAAAGGTCAACGTCAACGGTGGCGCCATTGCGCTTGGCCACCCGCTCGGTTGTTCGGGGACCAAGCTGATGTCGACCCTGCTCAACGAGCTCGAGCGCACCGGCGGCCGCTACGGCATGCAGACGATGTGCGAGGGCGGCGGTATGGCCAACGCCACCATCATCGAGAGGATCGGCTGATGCTCGACATCGAGGGAGCATCCGCGATCGTGACCGGTGGCGCCTCGGGGCTGGGCGCCGCCACCAGCCGTGCGCTCGCCGGCGCCGGCGCAAAGGTCGTAGTGGTCGATCTGAACGAGGATCTCGGCAACGCGCTGGCCGGCGAGGTCGGCGGGCGCTTCGCCAGGGCCGACGTTTCCGACGAGGCGCAGGTACAGGCGGCCGTGGACGCGGCGTCCGATATGGGTCCACTGCGTGTTCTGGTGAATTGTGCGGGGCTCGGCAGTGCGCAGCGAACGGTCAGCCGTGACGGAACGCCCTTCGATCTGAAGAACTTCGAGTTCGTGATCCGCGTGAATCTGATCGGAACCTTCAATTGCATCCGGCTGGCCGCCTCGGCCATGAGCAAGACCGAACCGTTGGCGGAAGGCGAGCGTGGGGCGATCGTCAACACGGCGTCGGTGGCCGCGTTCGATGGTCAGATCGGGCAGGCCGCCTATTCTGCGTCCAAGGGCGGCGTGGTCGGTCTGACGTTGCCGGTTGCCCGGGACCTGGCGGCGATCGGCGTGCGCGTCAACACGATCGCGCCGGGACTGATCGACACCCCGATCTACGGGCAGGGCGAGGCATCCGAGGCCTTCAAGGCGAATCTCGGGCGGAATGTCCTCTTTCCCAACCGTCTCGGGACGCCCGAGGAGTTCGCCACCCTGGCTCTGGAACTCGTGACCAATAGCTACATGAATGCCGAGACCATCCGGGTGGATGGCGGCATTCGCATGCCTCCGAAGTAGAGAGGAGATCTGCTCATGGCCGACGACGTGGTTTTGACCGAGAAGCGCGGGCGCGTCCTGCTCGTCACCATCAATCGCCCCGAGGCGCGCAATGCGATCAACAGCGACGTCGGCCGGGGGCTGGTCGCGGCCTTGAAGGAACTCGACGAGGACGCCGGTCTGACCGCCGGCGTCCTCACGGGTGCCGGGCGGGGTTTCTGCTCCGGAATGGACCTGAAGGCGTTCCTGGAGGGTGGCACGCCCGAGGGTTTCGATGAATTCCTTCGTCATGGTGCCCGTAAGCCGTTGATCGCCGCCGTGGAGGGCTTTGCCCTCGCAGGTGGCCTCGAGGTGGCCCTGACCTGTGACCTTCTGGTCGCGGCGAAGGGTGTGAAACTCGGCATCCCCGAGGTGGGCGTGGGTCTCTTCGCCGCCGGCGGAGCGCTCATGCGCCTGCCGCGACGAGTGCCCTACGGGGTCGCGATGGAGATGGCCCTCACGGCCGATCCCATTCTCGCCGAGAAGGCACTGGAGTACGGCCTGGTCTCGCGCCTTGCCGAACCGGGCAAGGCCCTGGAGGTCGCGCTGGAGTTGGCCGAGCGCATCGCGCGTAATGCGCCCCTGGCGGTCGCGGCCTCCAAGCGGTTGATCCGCGACACTGCGGGGCGCACCGAGGAAGAGTTCTGGGACCACCAACGTCCCTTCAGCGGACCGGTCTTCTCCTCCGAGGATGCGAAGGAAGGACCGCGGGCGTTCGCCGAGAAGCGCGCGCCGAACTGGTCGGGTCGCTGAACGCCTCGAGCGCCCGCGCGTGAAGGAGTCGCCGAAACCGTCGTCGGGTAGCTACGCCCGGTTGCTGCGGTATCTGCGCCCGTACGTCTGGCCGCGATTCGCGGTCGCGGTGGTGTGCATGCTCCTTTTCAGCGCCACCAACGGGTATCTGCCGTTTCTCATCCGCGACGTCTTCGACGACATCTTCACGCACAAGGATTGGGACAAGCTGACGTGGTTGCCCGCAGCCGTCGTGGGCCTCTTCGCCATCCGTGGTCTGGCGATCTTCGGGTATACCTACCTGGTCGAATGGGTGGGCCAGCGAGTCGTTG
>JAPOLW010000538.1 GCA_029976905.1 bacterium
GGGGCTTGACCGAGCGGATGCTCGCCGCGAAGGCGGTCGCGGGCGTCCTCGGCGTCCTCGCCTTTGGCAGCGGCGCGTCGGGCCCGGGCGTCGCGAACGAGCGCTCGCTCGCTCCGCCCCCGGGCGTCGACCTCGCCGGCGCGCTCGTGCTTGCGCTGACAGGAGGCGCGCGCCTTGAGGATCCGCGATAGCTCTGCCGACGTCGACCGCAGAACAGTCTCGTGACAACGACGGCCTGCCTGCGAAAGCCCGGTCGGAGGAGCGCCGCCGCCCAATGCCGCGAGCGCTGCCGCCTCGCGTCGCGCTCCGCAAAGCGCGCAGGCAGCAACGTCCTCGATTCCGTCCACGGCCGGAACCTCGACGTCGCAGGGAGCGGCACACGACAGGTGGCCCACCCGGGCGGGCGAAACCGAGTCACCGTCACAGGCCGTCTGCAACAACCGCTGCGCACGGAGGCGCTCGCGCGCCAGGAGACCGCGCGAATCGACGGCCTCGACCGCACTGCAATCGGTCTGCGGATCGAGTCGATCAGCGAGCCGATCACGATGGCATTGCGAGGCCACGCGCAGCGCCGCGCGCGCGTAGGCGCTGCCCGCCTTGACGATCGCTCCCCGGCAACGCCGCTGACCGGCATCGTAGGCCGATTCGGCCGGGGAGACGGCCCACAGGGGTGCGAGCAAGAGGATCGCCAGCCCTACGCCCAGCGATCTTCTTCCCTGACTTCCCGGGGTGCTCCGCACGGAGCTCGTCCACCTCCTGCCCGGCCGCAAGCTGCAAGCCGCAAAATCTACTCTCCTGAACCTAACCGGGGCGTCCCCGTAAAGTAAAGATTCTCTTTCGACCCATCCGCCAGCCGGCGAAGGCCGCCAGCAGGCGAAGGCCGCCCACGGTCTCAAAACCGCAACTGCACCCCTCCGGTGAAATTCCGACCGGGCAGGGGCGCGAGATCACGCAGGAAGGACTCGGAGGCGCGCGCCTCTTCGTCGAGCAGATTCGAGATCCGGAAGAATAGAAGAGGGGTCACTGGCGCATCCACGAGGTCGAGAACGTAGCTGAAGCCCAGGTCGAGCATCGTGTAGCCTGCGGTCGTGAATTCTCCCTCGGGCACCCGGGTCTGCTCCATCGCCCGCAGTACGTCGAATTGGGCACGGAACGAGTCGTACTCGTAGACCACACTCCCGCCAAAGCGGACGGGCGGCATTCTCGGTAGCGGCTGATCCTCTCCCAGATCGCGAGCATAGACGCCGTCGGCGCGCCCGATCACGTGCAGGCGGTGTGCGCCCTCCTCGAGGGCGTGCACCGCAAGCTCGAGCTCGCCGCCCGCAAACTGCGCGTCGGTAGCCACGAAGCGACCCACCTCGACCTCGTCGCGTTCCTCCCCGGTTCCCTGCAGAAAGATGTAGTCCCAAAAGCGCGTGTAGAAGGCATTCACCGACCAGTCGAAAATGGAGTAGCGCCCCGCGTAGCCGACATTCACGCCGACGGCATTTTCAGGATCGAGGCGGGGGTCCCCCAATTCGAAGAAACCCGACGCGATGTGCACACCGTCGGCAAAGAGTTCTTCGTAATTCGGCGGGCGCATGCTCCAGGATGTATCGAAGCTGAGGATCTGCTCGTCGAGTAGATTGTAGACGGCGCCTGCGGACGCACTACCAAGCGGGAAGGTTCTTTTGAGCGCGTCACCGAAGCGGCCGCCGCCCTGGGACTCGACCGATGCGTAGTCGAATCGCCCGCCGAGCTCGAGGGTCACCGGAGCGAGATCGATCTCCTCGATCACGAAGAAGGAATTCCGGGCCGTGTGGGTGTCGGGGAGGAACGCTTCCTCGCCCTCTACCCGGAAGTCACTGAAATTGCTCTGGAAGCCAAACGCTCCCTCGAGAAGCCCGATGCGTTCGTGCACGGCCTCGATCCGCAGATCGTAGGCCCGATTGCGGAAGGTCGTCGCGGCCACCTCCTCCTCAATCTCGGAATGCTCATAGTCCGTCAGCCGTAGACGCGCATCGATCGAGTGGAGCCCCGGGACGAGATCGTTGACGCCGCCGGCAAAATCCAGCGACCAGGAATCGAGATCGATCGAGACCGGGCCCTCTTCCTCCCAGCCCTCCTCCCCGTGGTGGTCTTCGTCGGCATGTCCATCATGGCCATGGTCCTCCTCGTGGAAGATCACTCCATACTTCGTGCGAAAGTCCGAAAGCGCGAGTCCCGCGTAGAAATGATCATCGACGAACGAGGCGCCGGCACTGAAGCCCGCGAATTCGACCTGGCTGTTGGGAATGTGGCCGAAGGCTTCCTCCTCTTCGCCCTCCTCGCCTTCGGCTTCCTCAGCCTCGCGCAGTTGCGCCGATTCGGCGTAACCGGGAATCGAGACGTCGCCCGCCGAGAACCCATAGCCCTTGAGCCGCCAGACGACCTTCTCAATGTCACCGGAGAGCACGGCGGCGCCACCAAATCCTCCGTCCACCGAAGAGCCTCGCAACTCTACGGATCCCATCACGGCTTCACCGACCGACGCCCGGGGAACCCGATTCTCTACGGTGTTCACGACGCCACCGACTGCATTCGGCCCGTAGCGAAGGGTGGCCGGGCCTCGCAGGATCTCGATCTTCTCCACGCCCAGAGTATCGACGGCCACTGCGTGATCATTGCTCGCGGCCGACGCATCAAAGACCTCCACCTGGTCGATCAGCATCTGGACCCGGCTCCCCCCGAGACCGCGAAGAATCGGGCGACTCGCCCCCGGACCGAAGTACGAGGCGCTCACGCCCGGCATGTACCGCACGGTCTCACCGAGGGTCGGTTGTTGCTTCT
This sequence comes from bacterium, assembly GCA_029976905.1. Taxonomy (GTDB): domain Bacteria; phylum Desulfobacterota; class Binatia; order UBA12015; family UBA12015; genus VGTG01. The sequence continues at coordinate 2,809 of JAPOLW010000538.1, forward strand.
GGAAGAGTTCCTCCCCCTGCAGGGTGGAAACCGCACCGGGAAGCTGGCTCGCCTTGCGTGCCAGGGGACTTGCCGTCACGACGATCTCGTCGAGCCCGAACGAGTACACGCGCTCACGCGGTTCCCCGTCGTCGGCATGCTCGTCGTGGAAACCGTGGCTATGGCCGTGCGCCCCGCTGTGATCGTGCGCGTCCGCACCCCCATCCACTCCGCCTGCGGCCGCTTCCACTCCGCCTCCGGCCGCTTCCACTCCGCCTGCGGCCGCTTCCACTCCGCCTCCGGCCGCTTCCACTCCGCCTGCGGCCGCTTCCACTCCGCCTCCGGCCGCTTCCACT
>JAPOLW010000539.1 GCA_029976905.1 bacterium
GCGAGCTGGCGGATCGCGTCGATCAGCTCCTGCTGCTCGGGGGTCGGGGTGAAGTCCATGCGGGAGCCTCGCGATCGGGCGCTACTTGCGCGGCAGGCCGTAGCCCATGAAGCCGATGATGTCGCGCTGCACCTCGTTGGTGCCCCCGCCAAAGGCGAGCATGGGAGAGAGCCGGTAGAGCCACTGCATCCGTCCACCCGCCAGGGCGCGGGGCTCCTCCGGGTGCAATTGACCGTCGAGGCCGAGGATCTCACAGCCGGCATCGGCGATGCGCTGGCTGAGTTCCGACACGAAGATCTTCGCCATGGACGACTCGGCGGCGGGAACGCCCCCGCGGTCCAGGGCCCAGGCGGTCTCCAGGCCGAGCATACTCGCCGCCTCGATGTCCACCTGAAGCCGTGCCAGACGATCGCGAACCCAGGGCTCGTCCCGCAGCGGTCGGCCGTCGACCACCCGCGTCCGAACCTCTTCGACCAGGGCGCGGAAGTGGCGGCGCGCCATTCCGACCGATCCGATGGCGAGCCGCTCGAAATTGAGGGCCATCGCGGCGTAGTAGAACCCCATGCCGCGCTCCCCGATCAGGTGGTTGCGGGGGACCCGCACGTTGTCGAGGAAGAGCGCGTTCGTCCGCAAGCCGGGCCAGACCCAGATCGGTTGCACGCTCACGCCCGGCGCATCCATGGGCACGATCATGATCGAGATGCCCTTGTGCTTGGGTGCATCCGGCTCGGTGCGAACGGCTAGCCAGTTGTGGGTGGCGGTGTGGGCCATCGTATTCCACATCTTGTGGCCGTTGAGGACCCAGTGGTCTCCCTCCAGCTCCGCGCGCGTCCGGAGCGAGGCGAGATCGGTGCCTGCCTCGGCTTCCGAATATCCAAGAGCGAACTCGATCTCGCCTTCCTGGATCCGCGGCAGCCACGCCCGCTTCTGCTCCTCGCTGCCCACCCGCATGATCGTCGGGGCGACCGAGGTCACGGTGAGGGGCAACATGGGAGCACCGGCAGATTCGATCTCGTCGATGAAGATCCACTGCTCGACGGCGGTCTTGCCGAGGCCGCCGTATTCCGGCGGCCAGGCAAGCCCCCACCAGCCACGCTCCTTGAGCGCTTCGAGGAAACGCTGGGCGCGCGGGCCCCGCCCTTCATTGCCTCTCTGGCGCGTCTCGTCGGCGAGGGCATCGTCGACGTGCTCGGAAATGAACGCACGGACCTCGTCCCGCCAGGCCCGCTCGGAAGGATCGAGTTCGTAGTCCATTGCCGAAACACTGGCACGCCATGTCGCGAATGCAAAGGACGCCAGAGCCGCGCCCCGGGCCGCCCGGAGACCGCGGAGGACCGCCGCTTCCGGCCGCGAACCTCCCCGGAGGCCGGCGACCGGACCCATCCACGTTGACCGTTCCGGGGCCCTTGGTTACCGACCCCGGTCATGCCGGGCGCTCGACTCGCAATCGTGACGGGGAAGGGAGGCGTCGGCAAGACCACGGTCGCGGCGGCCCTGGCCCGCGCTGCCGCCGCAGAGGGACGCCGCGTCCTCCTGGTCGAGATCGCCGAGGCCGGCCGACTTGCCGCCGTCCTCGAAGTCGAGCGCCTTTCCAGCGAGCCTGCCTCCGTTCGTCGCGACCTCTTCGCAGTCGCTCTGGACGAATCGGCAGCCCTCGAGCACTTCGTCGAAGGACTCCTTCCCCTGCGTTTCCTTTCCCGACAACTCCTCTCGAGCGAAACCTTCCGGATCGTCGCGGCGGCCGTCCCCGGGATCCTCGAGATTGCGGTGTTGGCCCAGATCGAACACTGGATGCAGCGGGGCGGGCCCGGCAAGCGCGGTTTTGACCTCGTCGTTCTCGATGCGCCGGCCAGTGGTCATTCGGTCCCCCTACTCTCCTCCCCCCGCACCGTTTCTGGACTTGCCGCAATCGGCCCGCTCGGCGACACGGTGCGCCGGATCTCGCGCAATCTGCGTGACCCGGCCCGCACGCTCGCCTTCGTGGTAGCCATCCCCGAGCAATGGGCGGTGGCCGAAGCCATCGAGCTCGTGGATTCGCTCCGGGACGACCTGGCCGTACCCCTCGCACGCCCCATTCTAAACGCGGCCTTCCCACGCCGCTTCTCCCGGGGGGACGAGGCGCTCATCGACGAAGCCGCGCGTACCGGGACCATCGACACCGATTTGCTCGTCGCTGGCCGTTACTTCCTCGAGCGACGCAAGGCCGTGCAGAACCACGCAAAGACACTCAAACACCAGATCGGACAGCGTCCTGTGGAACTGCCCTTCGTTTTCTCCCCCACCATGGTCTGGGAGGACCTCGACCCGCTTTCCGATGCGCTGCGTGCAGGACTCGCCTCATGATCGAGCGACTCTTCGAGGGCGCCCGCATCGTCGTCTGCCTGGGGCCGGGCGGTGTCGGCAAGACGACTACGTCGGCCGCACTGGCGATCGCCGGCGCACGACGCGGTCGCCGCGTCGCCGTCCTCACCGTCGACCCCGCAGCGCGGCTCAAGGACGCGCTGGATCTACCGCCGGAACCCGGGCGCCTGCACCGCATCGCCCTGCCCGAGGGAACCCCCGGCTCGCTGCACGCCATCCTGCTCGACGCCAAGGGGCTTTTCGACGACCTCGTCCGACGCCTCGCACCGAACGCCGCCCTTGCCGACGGAGTCCTTGGCAACCCCGTCTACCGCAACGTCGCCGGCACCTTCGCAGGCTCGGACGCCTACATGGCGCTGGAGCAACTCCTCGACGTGGCCGATACCGCCGATTTCGACCTGGTGGTCGTCGACACCCCGCCCGCCAGCCACGCACTCGAACTCTTCGACGCCCCCGAGCGCATCCTTGCTCTGCTCGATTCGCGCGCCCTCGAGTATCTGAGTGAACCCGTGCGCATTCTCGGCGTCGCGACCTCTCGGCTGACCCGCGGCCTTCTTTCGGGTGTCCTCTCGGCGCTCGAGGGAATGACCGGACTCAGCCTTCTCGGAGACATCTCGGCGCTCGCCTCAGACTTCAGCCGCATTGCCCCCGCCTTCCACCAACGTGCCGAGTCGATCCACGCGCTCCTGCGCCGAGAGTGGCTGGTTCCTCTGGATGTCCAGGTAGTCTCGATGGAACAGCTTCATCAGCCATACGAACGACTTTTGCTCGGTCAAAATTGC
>JAPOLW010000053.1 GCA_029976905.1 bacterium
CCCCGCTGAGTCGACGGCGGCCTCCCGGACGCCACTCCCCGCTGAGTCGACGGCGGCAGCCCGCCTTCCGCCGACGCCCTCTCAGGCGCGCGTCGGCCGGAAACGCGGGACGGCGAGTTCGTCGCTCATATCCTCCCAGACCACTTCGACCGGCATGCCGATCTCGACCTTCTCAGGTTCGATTCCGACCACGTTCGAGATCATGCGCAGGCCCCCGGAGCCGTCCAGCGCGACGACGGCCACGACGAACGGCAACGCCTGATCGGCCGCCATCGGCCGATGCACGATCGTGTAGGTGTAGACCTCGCCGCGCCCCGAGACCTCTTGCCACTCCGATTCCATCGACCGGCAGCTCCCGCACACCGGCGCGGGGGGCAGGCGCGTGACGCCGCAGGAAGAGCATTTCTGCACGACCAGGCGATGCTCCGCCGCCGCCTGCCACCAGGGCAGGGTCGTGGCGTCCGCCATCGGCATCGGCATTCCATCGGGAAAGAATCGTTCGCTCATGATGCCCCCAACAACAGCGCGCTCGACGGGACGCAGGCGGCGCTGGTGACCAGGCAGACGTTGGCTCCGTCCACTGGGCTCGTCGATTCGCCGCGCAGCGCGCGTACACCTTCGACGACGTGATTCAGACCATGGATGTAGGCCTCGGAGAGGCTTCCCCCATGGGTATTCGTAGGCAGGCTCCCGCCCTTCCAGGCGAGTGCGCCGCTTTCGACGAAAGGCCCCCCCTCCCCTCGTTTGCAGAATCCGTAGTCCTCGAGCTGCATGAGGACCGCCCCCGTGAAGTGATCGTAGATCTGCGCCACGTCGACGTCCCGGGGGCCGAGACCAGCCTTTCCGTACAATCGGCACGCCATCTCTTCACCCGCGCCGGTGGCGTAGAGTTCATCGGGGATGTTCGCGTTGGTGAAGGGCCCGAAGGCATAGCCCTGCGGCGCGCCTTGCTCCGAGGCGAGAACTTCTACGGGTTTGCGGGCCGCGTCGCGAGCACGCTCGGCCGTGGTCACCACGACTGCGCACGCCCCGTCGCTCTCCAGGCAACAGTCGAAGAGACGATGCGGATCCGCGATCATCGGGGAGGCCTGATGGTCTTCGAGCGTCAACGGTCGCTGGCCCATGACCGCGCGCGGATTGCGACTCGCGTGCTCGCGGAAGGTGACGGCGATGTGCCCGAGCTGCTCGCTCGTCGTTCCGTAGAGGTGCATGTGGCGACGGGTTGGCAACGCGTAGGCCGCCGCCGCCATCAAGAGACCGTAGGGCATGACGAAACCCATGGACGTCAGGAGGAAGGAATTGGCCTCCTGCACCGTCGGCGTGATCGGGCCCATCGGCGCGCTGACCTCGCGCGCCGCCTGGCCGAAACGGAAGAATTGTCCCTGACAGAGAGACCGGTACACCACGACGACCTCGGCCTGTCCGGTCTCGACGGCCATGGCGGCGTTTCCAATCGCGGCGCAGCCTCCACCCCCTCCGGTCATCCAGACCATGTTGCTGAAGCGCAACGCCGGGATCCCGAGTTCCGCCGCCAGGAAAACCCCTTCATTGCGGTCCTCGGCGAACGAAGCCATGCCATCGACGTCGTCCATCGTGAAGCCGGCATCCGCGACCGCCTTCTGGATGGCCTCGCAGGCAAGTGCATGCTCGGTCACCTCTCCGATCTTTCCCCATCGCGCATAGCGGGATTCTCCGACCCCGACGATGCGTGCTTTCGCTCGACTCATGGCCCTACCTCCTGCTGCTCCGACACCGACCCACTCATCGCATGCCCCCCGCAACGCGCAGATCCTCGCCGGTCACATAACTCGAGGCGTCGCTTGCCAGGAAAAGCAGCGCGCCGATGATCTCCTCGGGGTCCGCGATACGCTTCTGCATCGTGGCCGCAGCCGTGGCATCGAGATACCCCTGCGCGTTGGACGCCGCGCCCTTCATCATGTCCGTGAGGAAGGGCCCGGGTGCGATCGCGTTCACTCGCACCCGCCGCTCCGCCCACTCCATCGCCATGACCTTGGTGAAATTCAAAAGCGCCGCCTTCGAGGAGCTGTAGGTACCAATGCCGGGTCCACCCTCGTAGGCGCCGACGGTCACGACGTTGATGATGCTCCCGCCTCCAGCTTCCCCCATGTGTCCGGCCGCCAGCGCCGCCAGGCGCATCGGGCCCTTCACGTTGACGGCATAGAGCTTATCGAAGAACTCGCTCGTGATCTCGGTCACCGGCATGAAGGCGGGATTGATCCCAGCGTTGTTGACCAACACGTCGATCCGGCCGAACGCGCCCTGGGCGTGCGCGACGAGCTCGTCGATCTCGCTCCATTCTCCCATGTGGCAGGCAAATCCCCGGACGTCTCCTCCCGTGTCCGCCGCGATCTCGGCAGCCGCCGCGTCGACCCCCGGCTGTCGACGGCCCGTCAGCACGACCCGCGCCCCGGCGCGCGCGAGGCCGGTGGCCATGGCGCGGCCCAACCCCCGGGTCCCTCCGGTGACGATCGCCGCCTTTCCGGAAACATCGAACAGCCCGCTGCCCGCCTTCGTCGTCACGGTCGCCTCCTCATGGTTCTGGGCAGACCGGGACCGGCCACATCCGACCGGACGTCGGCCAGCCGCCGCACCAGAAATTCGCGCGTGCGCGCGATCGACGCGCGCCCGTCTTCTCCCACCGGGAACATCGCCGCCAGAAAATCGGTGACGCCGGCCTCGGCGAGACGGTCGAGCTGCTCCCCGACGGCATCCTCGTCACCGACGATGACGATGTCCCCGGGTCCATCCACTCCTTCACGATCCAACATCGCACGATACGAAGGCATGGTTGCGTACAGGGAGAACGACCTTTGCGCACGTGCCCGGCCCTGCTCGGGGTCGTCGCAAACGGCGATCGGCAGGCCGGCGACGACACGAGGCGATGGTCGTCCGGCGGCCGCAGCCGCATCCCGCAGACGGGGCACGGTGAATTCACGCAGTGTGCGGGGGCCGGTCATCCATGTAATCGTGCCGTCGGTGCGCGTCCCGCAAAGCCGCAACATACGCGGCGCCAATGCGGCGAGCAGGAGGGAAGGCCGCGTCGCTCCTGCCACCGCCAACTGCCCATGGACCCGGAATTCACTTCCGTCCCAGGCCACCGCCTCCTGTCGCAGAAGCGGCTCGAGGACCTCGACGTATTCGCGCATGTGGGTGTAGGGCTTCTCGAACGACAAACCCAGCATGGTCTCGATCACGACGGGATGCGACAGGCCAATGCCCAGAGCGAAACGTCCCCGACACGCCACATTCGTCGAGAGCGCCTGCTGGGCCATGTAGAGCGGATGGCGGGAGAAGGTGGGTACGACCGAAGTCATGATCTCGATGCGTTCGGTGTCCCGGCCCGCCAACGCGGCGGCCGTCAGCGCGTCGAAGCCAAAGACGTTGGCGAAATGCGCGGTCGCAAACCCTTCGCTCTCGACGCGCCTCACCTGCTCGACGAATTCGTCCGGTTCCACCGCCCGACCCGCCATCTCCCCGACCGCGAGTCCGATCCTCATCGTCTCCTCCCCATGGGATCCACCGTCACAACCCCTCGGGCTGCGACCCGATCACGCCATCGCGCTGCAAGCCGTCGAGCGCGTCCCTCGACAAGCCGAGCCAATCCCTGAGCACCGGTGCATTGTGTTCACCCACGGTGGGCGCCGGCGTGCGCAACCAACGCTCGACGCCCGCGTATCGAAAGGGCACAGACGCGACCGGCATGCACCCGACCACGGCGTGCTGCGGCGCTTCGAAGTACCCTCGCGCGCGCATCTGCACGTTCTCCTGTAGGAGCCGCGATGGATCCGCGACCGGCGACGCCGCAATCCCCCGGCGACGCAATTCTTCGACGACGGACTCGCAGGAGTGCGCGCGGGTCCAGTCCCGCAGACGTCGATCGATGGCGTCATGGGCGGCCCGGCGGCCCGCGTGATGCGCCAACGCATCCTCGTTTGCCCACGCGGGATTCTCCAGGGCATCGACGAGCGCGCGCCATTGCGCATCATTCGCTACGGAGATCGCCACCCACACCTCTGCTCCCGGTTGCCCACCGGCACACGGATACAGCCCCTGGGGCGCAGCCAGGGGCGACCGATTGCCCTCGCGTTCGAGTAGGTTGCCGTAAGCAGTCCACTCGACCAACTGCTCTGCCGCCACGTTGAGGGCGCTCTCGACCATCGTGCTCTCGACGTGATGGCCCCGGCCCGATCGGGCTCGACCAACCAACGCTGCGAGAAGAGCAAATGCGCCGTGCATGCCGGCGATGGGGTCGCAGGGGCCGCGTGGAATTCGCGGTTGGTCGTCGGCATGCCCGGTCACCCAGGCGAGACCCGAAAGCTGCTCCATGGTTTGTGCGAAGCCGGTGTGGTCCCGCCACGGACCACTGAGTCCGAACGCAGGCATGCGCATCAGTACCGCCCGGGGATTGAGTTCGCGGATCTTCTCCCAGGTAAAGCCAAACCCGTCCAGGACGCGCGGCGTGAAATTCTCGACCATGGCATCACAACGCTCCACCAACGACGCGAGGACCTCCCGCCCCCGCGGTCGAGAAAGGTCGAGAGTGATGCCCCGCTTGTTCGCATTGGTCTGGAGAAAGTGGGGGCTCGCCTCCCACCACGTCGGGTAGTGGCCAGCCATCATGCCGCCGAGCATGCGGACCCCGTCGAGGCGTCGCGCCGACTCGACGTGCAGGACCTCGGCACCGAGAGCCGCGAGGACATGGGTCGCCGCCGGTCCGGCCCACCAGGCCGTCACGTCGAGGATCCGGAGGCCCCGGAGTGGCAAAGGATCACGGGACGCGGGCGTCCCGTCCGGCCGGGCTCCCTCGAAGCGTGGCGCTGGCCCGTGCTCGTCGAGTCGGGGGGCGCGGGCTGGCGGCGGCGGTTCGCTGTCGTCGATCCGATAGGGGCGGCGTGGTTGCAGGGCGGCGCCGCTCGCGTCCGGACCAAAGACCCCGCGCGCCGCGAGCTGCTCGTGCTCGAGGACGGTGCGGCCATTGCCGATCGGTGCCACCGGAATGCGGAACATCGAGGCCCGCTCGATCGCTTCGGCGGTGGTGGTGCGCTCCAGCCACGGGCGCATGATCTCGTTCCACTCCTCGAAGCGCATCAGGCGACCCGCGAATTGGGCGAGTTCCTCATCCTCCTGCAGATCCGGGCGTTCGATGAGCAAAAGAAAATCGAGGAATTGCTGACGCGAGTTGGTGCAGAAGCCCACGTAGCCGTCGGCGGTCGCTTCGATGGACGGCGTCTCGACCGTTGGCGCGAGAAAGGTGTGCTCCGGATCGGCGGCCGAACCGTTCATCAGGCGATTCATCGTCTCGGAATTATTGGTGAGAATGAGGTTGGCGACCTCGAGCATCGACAGGTCGACGTGCTCGCCGCCTCCTCCAGCGCGCGCCCGCAGGACCGCAGGCAGCGCCGCCACCGCCCCGAAGGCGCCTGCCCCCCATTCACTTACCCGTCCCCCCGCCTGGTACGGCTCCCGCCCCATGACACCACGCATGCCGATCGATCCCGACTCGGCCTGCAAGGTAAACTCCGTCGCCCGCCGGCCCTGCCACGGGCCCGTGCAGCCATAGGGCGTGATCGAAAGCACGACGAGGTCCGGGTTGTCCCGGCGCAGCGCCTCCACGTCCAGTTGCACCGGGCCATCGGATTCGAGGCCGTGCGCCTCGATTGCCAGGTCCGCCTCAGCGAACAGCGCGCGCACGTGGGCATCGGTTGGCCGACCGACGACCGAGCGTTTGCCGGCATTGAGGTAGCGGAAGAGCGCTCCACCGCCCTCCTCCACCGCTCCCCCGGTCGCCGACCACGAACGCATCGTGTCGCCACCGGGACGCTCGACCTTGATCACATCGGCGCCGGCGTCGACGAAGAGCTTCGAACAGTAGGGCCCGGCGATCTGCTCGGAGAAGTCGAGGACCCGTAGGCCCGCGAGCGGCACCTGGCTCGCCGCTTCGGCGTCGCCGGCGCCAGACTCGCTCATTGCGCGTTGGCCTCCCAATCGGCGAACAGTTCCTCCATCGTCAGGTCGATCACGACGTTCAGATCCTCGTCGAGAATCTCGTAGAGACGACCATCGGGGGAATGGTTCCCGAAGAAGACCACGCCGCCGTCCGGGCCGCCGCGCTCGAGATGCGGAAGGACCTCGCCGTTGGTCAGCGCGTAGTCCCCGACCCGCCGCACCCGATGGTCCCCGCGACTCCGATCGGGGTTCAGGTCCCAGAGGTGCTGCTCGCCCTCGAGCACCAGGATGCTGGTGGTCGCGGTGTGCCGGTGGATCGGGCAATGCCCACCGTCTCCCGCCCAGCGCACGACCATGTCGAGCGTCCGCGCCGCCGGATCATACCCGAGGATCGTGTAGTCGTGTCGGATCGGGCACGACAATTGGGGGTCTGCGACCACGCTGCGCCATTTGTGCCGCGCGGCATCGAATCCGGGCTGTGTCATCTCTTCTCACCCTTTCCCAGGCTCGGTCGAAAGCCCTCGTAGTCTCCCGTCGGCCCGCCATGCCTCCAGGATCTCCACGAACTCCATGGGCCCCCCCATGTAGAACATGTTTTGACGACTCGTGCGCGAGGGGCGCCCCTCGTTGTTGTAATACCCCGGCGTGCACTGCTCCCCGAATCCGGCCTTGTCCTCGGCGAGGCGCAGGACCTCCGAGACCCAGTGCGCCTCCGCCCCGGCCGAGACCTCGAGGGATCGCAGCCCACGCGTCAGGGCCTGCTCGACGATGTAGGCAATGTGCTTCGCCTGTTCATTGATCATATACGGGAAGTTTACCGTCAGCCCCGACTGCGCGATGCTCATCATGAAGAGGTTCGGGAAACCATGGATGTGCATCCCGTGCAGCGTACGAACCCCATCGCGCCACTTCTCGCTCAGCGTGCCCCCGTCGCGTCCGACGACCTCGTATCCGGCGCGGCGGGCATACCCGGTACCCACCTCGAAGCCCGTGGCGAAGATCAAGCAGTCGAGTTCGTACTCCTTTCCGCCGACGACCACGCCGCGTTCGGTGATGCGCTCGACGCCGCGGCCCGCGGTGTCCACCAGCGTGACGTTGGCGCGGTTGAACGTCTGGAGATACTCGTCGTGGAAGCATGGCCGCTTGCAGAATTGACGGTAGTAGGGCTTGAGTGCCTCGGCGGTCCGGGGGTCCTCGACCAGTTCGGCCACACGAGCGCGGACCTGCTCCATCTTCATGAAGTCCGCCATCTCGACCTTCCGGTCGATCGCCTCTGCCGAGAGGTCCCCTTCCTCGTCGGATTGCATGACGAAGAGCAGATTGCGGATGATGTCGGTCCAGCCATCGTTGACCAGATCCTCTTCGGCGAAACCACCGGCGGTGAGAAGCTGGAAATTGTCCATGCGCCTCTGGTGCCACCCCGGCTCCAGGGCCTCGGCCCAGGCCGGATCCGTCGGCTGGTTGGCCCGCACATCGACCGAGGAAGGCGTGCGCTGGAAGACGTAGAGGTGGGCCGCGGAAGCACCGAGGTGGGGAATGCACTGGACGGCGGTGGCGCCGGTTCCAATGATGCCGACGCGTTTGTCTCGCAGTCCGCTCAGAGCGCCGGTGGCGTCGCCACCCGTGTAGGCATAGTCCCAGCGGCTCGTGTGGAAACAATGGCCGGCAAAACTCTGCAGGCCGGGGATCCCGGGCAGTTTCGGACGCTGCAAAAAGCCGTTGGCCAGGCAGACGAAGCGCGCGCGCAGATCGTCGTCCCGGTCGGTCGCAATCCGCCAACGGGCGATCCCGGGATCCCAACGGATTCCCGTGACCCCGGTCTGCAGGCAGGCGCCGCGATAGAGGTCGAACTTCTCGGCGATCGCGCGGCAGTAGGCGAAGATCTCGGGCGCGCCGCTGTACTTCTCGCGGGGGACATACCCCATCTCCTCGAGAAGCGGCAGATAGACATACGACTCGACGTCGCAGGCCGCGCCCGGATAGCGGTTCCAGTACCAGGTCCCCCCGAAATCTCCGCCCTTCTCCACAATGCACAGGTCGTCGACGCCGGCCTGGCGCAGTCGCGCGCCACCCAACAGCCCACCGAAGCCGCCTCCGATCAAAACGACGTCCACCTCTGCCTGACGCGGCGGGCGGCTGAACCCGGGTTCGACGTAGGGATCATCGACGTGGTGGGCGAAGTCACCGGCCACCTCGACGTATTGGTCGTTCCCCTCGGGCCGTAGCCTCTTGTCGCGCTCCGCGCGATACCGTTCGCGCAGCGCATCGGGGTCGAATTCGCCCCGGTCCGGTTCGTGCCCGGACGTACTCACACCGCCTCGCCGCCCGGGGCCGTACCCAGGAGTTCTCCCGCGGCGATGCGCGCGCCCAGTCGCTCGAGGTGGTGTCGGGCCGATCCCAGTTCGTGTTCCCCCTGGATCGCCCACGTGAAGTACCGGTGTAGCGTGTAATCCATGTCGATGCCGATGCCACCGTGCAGATGCTGGCACGCGTAGGCCGCGAACTGCCCCCCTTCCGCCGCCCAGTACTTCGCCACCGCGACGTGCTCGGCGGAGGGAAGTTCCTGCGCCAGGCGCCACGCCGCCTCCTGGGCCGAGAGGCGGATCGCCTCGACCTGGATGTAGGCGTCGGCCGCGCGCTGATGGACGGCCTGGAAGCTGCCGATCGGTCGGTCGAACTGGACCCGTTCGCGGGTGTAGGCCGCCGTCATCTCCAATGCGCGCTCGGTGACGCCAAGCTGCATCATGCAACGCGCCACCACCGCGCGCTCGGTGATCCACCGCAGGGCCACGCCCCCATCGACGTCGGCCGCCAGGCGGTCGTCGAGACCGACGGGGGCATCGACGAGTTCGATCTGCCCATGCGCCTGGCCATCGGAAGTCTCCTGCGCGGTGACCGTGACGCCGTCCCCGTCTGGCTCGACGAAGAAGAGGCCGATCGAGCCGTCCTCCAGGCGGGCCGGCACGAGGACGTGCGAGGCCTGCCCGGCGACGGGGACGTTCGTCTTCAACCCACGGAGGCGAAAGCCGTCCGCGACGGCCACAGCACGGGTCTGCGGTGCCTCGGGATCGCTTGATCCATATTCCGCAAGCGCCGCCGTGACGATACGTGTACCGCGAGCGATTGCGGGCAACCAACTTTCCTTCTGCGCCGCTGTGCCAAAGCGCGAGAGCGGCAACGCACCTAGAACCAACGCAGGAAACAGCGGCACCGGGGCGACCGTCCGACCCGTTTCCTGCACGAGCAGGCAAAGAGCGAGAAAGTCGAGTCCCGATCCACCGTACTCCTCCGGGATCGCCGTCCCGAGCAGATCCGACGACGCCAGGGCGGCCCACAACGTCTCGTCCCAGGCCGCGCCGCTGGCCTCGTGTCGGACGAGTCCTTCGCGCGTGGCGTGATCCTCCAGAATCTGGCGCGCGAGCGCCGCCACGGCCCCGTCTTCTTCCCGGTAATGGAAGTCCACGATCACTCCTTATAGTGGGGCATGCCCAGGCCGGCCATCGCGATGATGTCGCGCTGGACCTCGTTGGTCCCTCCCCCGAAGGTGAGGATCAAGGCATTGCGGTACGCCGATTCGATGGCGCCGCGCAAGACCGCTCCGGGGCTTTCCCGGCCGAGAATCCCTACGACGCCGAGCACCTCCAGCAACGCCCGATAGGCTTCGATCGAGAGCTCGCTGCCGTAGACCTTGATGGCCGACGACTCTGCCATGTCCGGCTGTCCGCGCGAAGCGGCCCACGCCTGCTTCCAGTTCATCAGACGCAAGACCTGCACCTTTGCGTGCAGTCGTGCGAGATTGTGCTGCACCCACGGCTTGTCGATGACGCGAGCCCCGTCGACCTGCGTTGCCCGCGCCCAGGCGGCGACCTCGCCGAGTTGACGGCGCAAGCGGCCGACGGTCATCAGGGAGATGCGCTCGTGATTGAGTTGGCCGGTGATGAGTCGCCAGCCGTTGTTTTCGCCGCCGATCAGATTCTCGGCCGGGACGCGCACGTCGTCGTAGAAGGTCGCATTGGTCTTCACCCCTCCGACCGTGCAGATCTCCTGACGAGAGAAGCCGGGCGACGACGTCGGAACGAGGAAGATCGACAACCCGCGGTGTTTCGGCGCATCGGGATCGGTCCGGGCCGCGAGCCAGACGTAGTCGGCGTACTGGGCCAGGCTGGTCCACATCTTCTGACCGTTGATGACCCACTCGTCGCCATCGCGCACGGCGCCCGTGCGCAGGGAGGCCAGATCCGTACCGGCCGAGGGCTCGGAGTACCCGATCGAAAAGAAGAGTTCGCCGGCGAGGATCTGCGGACAGAATTGTCCGCGCTGCTCGTCGGTCCCGTATTGCTGCAGCATCGGGCCCACCGTGCACAGCGTGAGGAATGGCAGTGGGAAGCCTGCGGCCTGGATCTCGTCCGCGAAAAGGAACTGCTCGATCGGGGAGCGTTCACCGCCTCCGTATTCGCGCGGCCAGCTCAGACCGAGCAACCCGTCCCGACCCATCTGCCGCATGGCTTTGCGGAACTCTGGGCCACCCCCCTCACCCGCTCCCGATGCCGTCAGTTCCTCGACGAGTTCGGGGGTCATCATCTTGCGGAAATAGCCCCGCAGTTCCTCGCGAAACGCGACCTCGTCCGCCGAAAGGCTCAATTCCATGGCATTGTTCTCCTCGGCCCAGAACCGGCGGGTCGCCGTCACACCGGGCCCCAGCAAAGAGCGTAGCCTGCCGAGGCCCTCGCCGTCGCGTTTGCACCGGCCCCGGTTTTGGTCGGTTCCGGCCAAAGCGTCCGGGCCGGTTCCGGCCAATGCGTCGGGCTTCGCCGGGCCGGTTCCGGCCGAAGCGTCGGGCTTCGCCGGGCCGGTTCCCGCCAAAGCGTCGGGACTCGTCCCACCCGGGGATGTCCACCGACCACGGCCCCGGCCGCCCTGCCGCTGCGGACCGGACGTTCGTTCGTCCTCCATCCGGCCGGAGCGCGTGCGGATCTGGTTTGCGGCGCCGAGCGCCGTTCTTCTATGCTTCGCCGCTGCGCCCGTGTCCGACGGGTGCATGGCTAGCGAAACGAGGGAGAGTTCCACCATGAGTGAAGACACCAAGGCCCAGGGAATGGGAACGATGGCCGTGCACGCGGGGCAGGACGCCGACCCGGCGACCAATGCCCGCGCCGTACCGATCTACGCGACGACGTCCTACGTTTTCGACAGCACCGAGCACGCGGCCAACCTCTTTGGGCTGTCCGAGTTCGGAAACATCTACAGCCGCATCATGAATCCGACCAACGACGTGCTCGAGAAGCGTCTGGCGGCCATGGACGGGGGCGCCGCCGCCTTGAGCTTCGCCTCGGGTCAATCGGCGATCACCGCCGCCATTCTGACGATCTGCCACTCCGGTCAGAACTTCCTTTCCTCGACCAGTCTCTACGGAGGCACCTGGACCCTCTTCACGCAGACCTTCAAGAACCTCGGCATCGAAGTCCGCTTCTTCGACCCCGACAAGCCCGAGCAGATCGCCGAGCTCGCCGACGAAAATACGCGCTGTGTGTATTTCGAGAGCCTGGGCAACCCGAAGAACGATGTCCCCGACTTCCGGGCCCTCACCGACGCGGCGCACGCCCAGGGCCTGCCCGCGTTGTGCGACAATACGGTCATGACGCCGGCGCTGCTGCGTCCCATCGAACACGGCGTCGACGTCGTCATCTACTCCACGACCAAATTCATCGGTGGGCACGGCGTGCACATCGGTGGAGTCGTGATCGACAGCGCCAACTTCCCGTGGGCGGACAGCCCCGACCGTTGGCCCGAGTTCTGCGCCCCATCCCCCTCCTACCACGGAGCCGTCTTCGAAGAGGCGCTGCGGCCCATGGGCAACATCGCCTACATCATGCACATGCGGACCCACTGGCTCCGTGACACTGGCGCCTGCCTGAGCCCGTTTGCCTCGTTCCTGACCCTTCTCGGACTCGAGACCCTGCATCTTCGGATGCCACGCCACTGTGAGAATGCACTCGCCGTCGCGCGCTTTCTCGAAGGTCACGACGCCGTCGAATGGGTGAACTACCCCGGACTGGAGAGCCACTCGCACCACGCCGCGGCCCAGCGGTATCTGCCCGATGGCGCGGGCGCCATCCTCGGCTTCGGAATCCGCGGCGGCCAGGAGGCGGGCAAGCGGTTCATCGAAGCAACCCGACTCGCGAGCCACCTCGCCAACATCGGCGACGCCAAGACCCTCGTGATCCACCCGGCGTCTACGACGCACTCTCAGCTCACTCCCGACGAGCAGGCGTCGACCGGCGTGTCACCCGAGTACGTACGCATCTCCACCGGCATCGAGGATGTCGCCGACATCCTCGCCGATCTCGACCAGGCATTGCGCGCGAGCCGGTAGCGGCGCCGTCCAGGCCGGCACGGAGGGCAGCCTTGAGCCTTCTGGAAAGTTCCGATGACCGACGCAGCGGGCGTCCGCTCCGGCACGCCCGCACCTGGGTGTCGGCCGAACCACTGCAACTCGAAAACGGCGGTCGCCTCGACGAGGTGACGGTCTGCTTCGAGACGTGGGGGACGCTTGCGCCCTCGGGCGACAACGCGATCCTCGTCTGTCACGCCATCAGCGGCGACTCCCACGTGACCCGTCACGATCCCAGCGACGACCCGGGTTGGTGGGAGCTTCTGGTCGGTCCCGGCCGCGCCATCGACCCGGACCGCCACTTCGTG
>JAPOLW010000540.1 GCA_029976905.1 bacterium
GTCTCGGCGAGGCCCCGTTCCATCGCGGCCGAGAGCGTTCGGTGGTGCGCGTCTTGCTGCAACGAGGGCGACGAGTGCCGCCCCACTGGTCAAGGGGGGCCGGGTTGTGGAAAAGTCGGCGCGGCAGCGGGCAGAGGGCGCGCGGCGACGGAGTCGGAGCGTGGGGCAAAGAGAAGAGGTTGCAGGCGAGGAAGCGCGCGGCACGGCCCGTAGGCTACGAGGGATCGGTACGGCCCGTGTGGTCACGATCGTGGTGGTGGTGCTTCTAGTCGGAGGCGGGTTGCGCGTCGCCAACCACAGTCAATTCTTTTTGCGCAGCCACCCGGCCAATATCGGGGCTCTGGTCGCGGCCGTCCTCCTGGGTGTAGGCCTGGTCGGTATCGCCACGCGCGAACTTTTCGTTCGCGCGGGCCTGACATGGGTCGGCTTCGGCGTGCTCGGCGCCTGGCTGGGCTCGGCCCTGGGCGCGGGCATCGACGCCTGGATGGCACGCATCCTCCACGAACCCTTCGCCGCGGGGGCGGCCGCGCCCACCGGCGTGCTCGTGCGGTCGATGGCGTTGGGGATCGGGAGCGGGGTGGCCTCGACCTTCGCCGCCGCACTGGTATTTCGGCTGCTCGACGAGGCGGGCGCCCTCTTGCGTGAACCATGGGTGTCGCGGGTCGGTCTTGCCGTGGGCGTAGGCTTTGGGGTGGCCGCGGTCGTGATCACGTGGGAACAGCAGACGGTGCGCCGCGTGGTGCTTTCACCAGGATTGCCTGGCTATGTGTGGAGCGGAGCGTGGGTGATCGGGCTGCAGGGGTTTTCGGGTCTGGCTCTGGCCCGCGGGTTCCATCGGCGCACCGTCGGGCCACTGCTGGTCGTTCTCGTCATCCAGGTCCTCGCCGCAACGGCCGCGCGCTGGGGCGCGGCACCTTCCTGGCAGCCCCTGGGAGTCCCGGCCGACGTTGCGGGAACGTTCCTGGCGCTCGCGGTCTTCGCCTACACGGGGGGCGCCGCGGAGCGGTCGTCCTCTCCACCTGCGCCGACGTAGCGGCTCGCGTCCTGGAGATTCCCGGAGCGCCGACGGACCGGCTCCCCTCCTGGAGATCCCCGGAGGGCCGACGGACCGGCTCGCGTCCTGGAGATCCCCGGAGCGCCGACGGACCGGTTCCAATCCTGGAGATTCCCGGCGGACCGGCCCCGGGGCAGGATGGACCCGGGCTCGCCGCGGGCGGCCCTCGTTGGCTCGCCGGTCGAAGCCCGTGCCTCGGGTTCCGCGGAACACGCGCGCCCGGTCGTCGATCGGGTGCCTCGGTGGCTGGACGCACGGGCGCGAGTTGGCTAATGGCTCGCGTCCACGACGAGGAGGTCGGATTCATGGGGGGGCCGCTTACAGGTGTACGGGTGATCGAGTTGGCCGGTCTCGGCGCCCTGCCATTTGCGTCCTTGAAGCTGGCGGATATGGGCGCCGACGTGGTTCGCATCGACCGGCTGTCGGACGTGCCCGCTGCGCCCGTGCGCGCGCCCCACAGCTTCTGGGATCGCGGCCGTCGATCGGTGGCGATCGACTTGAAGCGGCCAGAGGGTGTCGACACCGTCTTGCGGCTGGCAGAATCGGCCGACGTGTTTCTGGAGTCCTTTCGCCCCGGCGTCGTGGAACGACTCGGCGTCGGCCCCGAGGTCATCCTCGCGCGCAACCCGCGGATCGTGTTCGGGCGGCTCACGGGATGGGGGCAGCAGGGCCCGCTTGCACACAGCGCGGGACACTCGATCAACTACGAGGCGCTCACCGGCGTCGTGCGCGCGATCGGTCCGCGCGGAGGGTCTCCGGTCCCGCTCCTGAACGTTCTCGGGGATTTTGCGGGCGGCGGCCTGCAGCTGGCGTTCGGCGTGGTGTGCGCGGTACTCGAGGCACGGAGTTCGGGCCTGGGTCAGGTCGTGGATGCGGCCATGATCGACGGCGTCATGTCGCTGGCCGCGCCTTTCTACGCCCTGCACGAGTCGGGGATGCACACCGATGAGATGGGCGAAAATCTCTTCGACGGGGGTGCTCCCTTCTACGGTGTCTACGAGACGCGCGATGGCAAATACGTCAGCATCGCTCCGATGGAGGACCAGTTCTGGATCCTCTTCCTCGAGAAGATCGGCCTCGCCGCCGCCGTCATGCCCGACCGCAACGATCGCGCGAATTGGTCGCAGTGGCGGGAGCGGATTGCAGCGGTCCTGCGGGAGCGTACCCGGGACGAGTGGTGCGCACTTCTGGAGGGAACCGACGCGTGTTTCGCACCCGTCCTGACTTTTACCGAAGCGCGAAGCCACCCCCATCAGAGGGCCCGAGGGGTCTTCCGGGCCGAGGGGCCGATGCCCGAGATGGTGCCGACACCGCTGCTCGATCGCACCCCGGGGGAACCGGGGCCGTCTCCGGCGTGGATCGGAGCCGATACGCAGGCGGTGTTGCTCGACCGGGGTTTCACGATGCAGGAGGTCGACGCACTGCGTGATGCCGGCGCCGTCGCTTGACGCGGTGCGCCTAGCGAACGCCACGGATTTTTCGCAAAGGTATCGTCTTCGTTTTTGGTGGCCGCACGATTCGGCGGTGAGTTGACTTTACGATCCCTCATCATAGTGACTACGATGGGTTTCCCACCTGTCAATCAAAAATGAGATCCGATGTGACAGTCTCCGAGGCGCGTCGCACGCCAGCACTGCGTTCGGAACGCAGTCGGGCGTCCCGCGCTCGCGTTATCGACGCGACGATCGCGTGCATCGCCGAAGATGGCTTCGCGCGCGCGTCGACGACGAGGATCGCGAAGCGTGCGGGCGTCACGTGGGGCGTTCTGCAACACCAGTTCGGCGACAAGGCTGCAATTCTGGAAGCCGCGGTCGACTGCGTGCTGGAGCAGGGCATCGAAGTGGTCGATGTCGATCGGGTCGTGGGACGGACTCTCGAGGAGCGTGTCGTCGCCCTCGAGCGGATTTTATGGCGCGGATTCCGTACTCCGACCTACCGCGCGCTCCTCGAGATCCAGCTTCACTCTGGCCACGACGGGGTCGAGCGCGGGCTGGCCGAGCGTGCGGCGGCCGGGCTCGAGCGAGCTCGGGAAAATCTGGCGCGTCGTTGGTTCGAAAGCCTGGGCGTCTCCCGCAGCCGCAGTCG
>JAPOLW010000541.1 GCA_029976905.1 bacterium
ATCCCCCGGATCGAAGTAGGTGGGGATCGCGATCGCCTCGGGGGCAAAGCGCTGGTACCGCACGCTCGAACCGTCGACGATCGCGCCGGCCGACGCGCGCGTACCCGCATTCCCGACCGCCAGTCGGCCCAGAGCGTTGCCCCCCATGGCCGCGCCACCGGTCGTATTCGCCTGGGTGAAGCTGCCAGCAAGGGGAGCCGGGGGAACAATCGGCCTCGGATCGGCAAGGCCGAGCACCGGCGTGACGACGGCGAGGCCAGCCGTCCCTCCGACGCCGTCGAGCTCGCTCGGGTTGACCACCCGATTGGCCCAGGCACCGAGCAGGAAGCGCAACTCCGCACGCCCGCCCGAGGTCGGATGAAAGGAGACTTCGAGATCCACGGGGGTATCCGACGGATTGGCGACATTCAGAAATGCCGTTCGCGGTCCCGATGCATCGTAGAAGAAGAAGAGTTGGTCTCCGATCGTCTCGGGCGTCCCGACACTCTCCTGCGCCCCGGCGACCGTCGGCACCAGGCTGGATCCCAAGAGAACGAAGGCCACCAGGGCGACCACGATTGCCATCTTGCGCAAAAGGTTCACAGCCACCCTTGTACGCGCCACGAGCCAGGGCCTCAAGACGGGTTCTGCCCGCGGGCTTCGGGGTGCCGGCTCTCCATGATTTCCTGGATCCGGGTCCCCAGACGTTCGTGCTGCTCGACCGCGTTCTTTCGCAGGACGTTCGAGAGAACCACGGCCATGTAGCGCAGCGGCGGATTTCGCTCGGGCTCCTCGACGAGGGCCACCGAATTCATGAAGTTCCACACGTTGCCATGGTACTTCTCACAGGCAAAGCCACGTTCGGGGCGGCATTTGTACAGGGAGCCAGACTTGAAGTAGACCGCCGAGTCCCGCAAGGCAGGGGACGAGGCGTAGCGTACGCGCCGATCCGTCAAGTAGAGGAGCTTCTTGATCTCCTTGCTCGACCAGGGATCCACGAGGTCGCCCTTCTCCATGGCGACGAGGAACTCGAGCAGGGAACGCGCCGAAGCGTAGCTCGAGGTACCGGGGAGGCGCGCCTTCCCTTCGCGCGTGAACACGCTCCCCTGACGGAGCCGTCCCCGATTCAAACCATTGCGACCAACCGGCTCCTGCAAAACGGCCTTCAGCTGGCCGGAGAGCCGACTTTTGCTCGCTCCGTTCAGGTAGGCGCGTCCCTGCTCGTAGGATTTGGGATAGCCCGGGCCGAACTCCTTCATCAGGACGGCCTCCCGGGCGACGACCGAGGCGGCGGCATTCGAGCTCGGCGACATCATGTGGTCGAGGAATGTAAAGAGCGTGAGCTGGTCGCCCTCGGCCAGAGGGCGCCGCGTGACCTTCTTGCCGCCGATCTCGAAAACGGGAACCTCGTGGGTGTCGGTGCGGATGAACTCGTCGGCGACCACCACGTGCTCGCGCAGAAGATCCCGTCGCTTGCGGATGTCGGGTTCGATGTCGGCCAGGGTCTGGAACAGTCCCAGGGCGACGAGGATCTTGCCGACGCTCCCCGGGTTCATCATGGCGTTCGGATTGACCTCGCCGTAGAGCGGCTGGTCGGGATCGCTCAGGTCGAGGACGGCGACGCCGTAGCCGCCTGCGTCGCTGCCCAACTCCTCGCGCAACTGGCGGGAGAATGCGGCATCGGGAGCCGGGATCTCGAAATCGGGCCGATGCTGCAGGGAGAGTACGATCTTGTCGGTGGTCAGATCCGCCCCCGGCGGCAAGACCTTTCCACCGGAGTTCTTTTGCGCGAGGCGAAAGCCTTCCACCCGCGTCAGGCCGGTGTTCGGATACCCGTCGAGCGGGTAGGCCGCGGCTAGACCGGCGGCAAAGACCAGCACGGTGGCGGCCACGATCGACGACCAGGACGTGCGACGAATGATTGGACTCATGGGAGGCTCCTCGTTTCCCTGTGTTTCGGTTCCATCAATAGGCCCGGTCCAACGGCACGGTTTCGACGACCTCGGGGTCTCCCCCGCGTCCGACATCCAGGCTCTTCAAATACGTGCTCTCCTTGGCGCCTTTCGACTCGACGAAGGGCCGGATCTGGAGAATGGCGATCTTGCCGCCGCGGAAACCAAACTCGATGTCCGCGGGCATGGCTTCGCCGACGTCACCCCGCAGCGCCGGAAAGCGTTCTGGCGCGTCCTTCGACACCTGGATGAGTACCTTGATCTCGTCGGGTCGCAAGACGCGCTTGCTGCCCTCGACCGGACGCTTCACGACGCCGCCGGTGTGGGAGAGAACACGCCGGTAGGGAGCGGTCGCCGAGGAGAGCAGGATCGTACGGCCCGATTCCGGATCCACCAGCAAGGATTCCGCGGCCTGGCCGTCGACGGCGCCACCAACTCCCTCATTGACCGCGATCGACAGCCACCCCTCACGTTTCCCCTGCACGTCGGTGGTCACCATCACGCCCGACTTCTCGGCCGGGAAGGCGAGCTGCACCAGAACGGCCGGAAAAACGTATTCCGGCTGGGTCATGTGCGACTGGCGCCAGGCGTAGGCCCGCTCGGTGAAGGGCGACGCCATGACTCGCTTGATCGCGGTCTCGATCTGCTCTTCGCCGACGACGTTGGGCACGGTCAGATTCAGCCCCGCGCCGGTGAAACCTGGAAGGTCCTCCACGTTCGTGTCGCTGCGCACGAAGACCCCGTAGGTTCCGTCGGGTCCGAACTGCTGCCGGAGCGCGGTACGCAACTGACTCTGGAAAGCGGGAGGGAATTCGACGTTTTCGATCCAGTCACGAAGCCGGGCGAGAAAGGCCGACGTCGCTGCTCTCTGGGCGGCCGGATCCCCCGACATCGCCGCCAGTCGCGCGTACTCGCCCTTCATCCACGTCCAGACCGGAGGGCCTCCCGGCTCGATCGGCCGATCGAGCAAACGCCGGAAGGTTCCGAACGGGATCACGACGCCGTCGGGGACGGCGCGGCCGAAGGCGTTGCGTAGCTCACCGAGATTCGCGCTCTTGGGGCCGGCGACCCGGCCCGAATCGGTCGCGCGCAGAGCCGACAGGGCCACGACCCCGGTCGTCTGCAGATCGAGTTTTTCGAGATCGGGCCGAATCACCAGGGTCGGAGCGGTGCGCATCTGGCCGAAGATGGGATCCCAACGCGGCCC
>JAPOLW010000542.1 GCA_029976905.1 bacterium
GGCGGCGATCGTCATGGTGCTGGCGACCTTCCTTGCCGTTTTCGTCTACGACGCCTGCATGAACATCGAGGCGCTCAAGGACATGAAGGTCCTCTTCGTGGTCGGCCTGATCGACGTCGCGATCATGGCCCTCCTCTACAAATACGTCGGCGGCTTCAGCTACCGCGCCTACACGATCCACATCGGAGCCATGTTCGGAACGATCATGGCCTTCAACGTGTGGTTCCGGATCTGGCCGGCGCAGCAGAAGATCATCACGGCCGTCAAGGAGGGCAACAAGCCGGACGCCGACCTCGTGGCGCTGGCGGGAACGCGATCGAAGCACAACACCTACATGTCGGTGCCGTTGGTCTGGACGATGATCGATTCCCACACCACGATCCCGTACGCGAGCTTCGACGTTTGGTCCGTCGTCGGTGCCGTGGCCATCGGTTGGTGGTTCTGCTCGATGTTCTATCGCAAGGCGGCGAAGGTTCCCGGCTTCTAGGCCCGGCTCTTTCGCATCCCGTTCGAGAGGGGAGCCCCGCAGGGGGCTCCCCTCTTTTTTTGGGAGCGGCGGCCGCGGATGGTCGCCGCCCGATGCCGGTCGCGGGTCCTCGTCGCTGCTCGACCGGCCGTGCCGGTGGCTCAGTCCTCGATGTCGAGCAGGACGGGCGCCGTCACGAAGACGTAGGTCGGAATCGTTTCGTGGAGGTCGGAGAGCGACTCGAACTCGAGGAAGGGGTCGAGGGTATCGACCAGAATGACGAGATCGATTTCCACGGGTTGCGTCGTATCCACGCCCTCGAGGTCGACGACCATCTGCGCCTGGAATTCGAGAACCTCCTCGAGGTCGATCTCGAACGGCGTCTCGACTTCCTCGCCCGGGGTCCACGGTGCGCCCGGGACGCCGCGGACGCGGCTGGCGGGCTGCAGATAGAATGCCACGTCCCCGAGCGTCTCCATGTCGACCACACTGATGCAGAAACGCGGGTCATCGGGTGCCCGCGTGCACGGGAGCGGCGTCGGGATGGGCACGTCGAGGCGGGCTGGGCTGTCGAACATCGGCGGACCGAGCGGCGCCTGGGGAAGTGCCGGTTCGAAGGTCACTCCGGACGGACAGAACGCGACGACGCCGGTCGTTGCGCATTGCGTGGAGGTGCGCGCGGTTTCCAGGGCGCTCTCCTCGTCGGGGACCTCGGGTAGGGCCGCAAGCGGCGGTACGAGGAAGATCGTTTCGGCGCCGAGCTCGGCCAGGGTCCGCGACTCCTCGGGCAAGTCGGGCACGGCTTCTTCGAAGGCGAGCAAAGCGAGTTGGAGTTCACCCCCGGATTCGTCCTCCAGCGGGATGACGATCGATACGGTGATGAGGTCGAAGTCTTCGTCGCCTTCTTCCAGCGGTTCGGAGATCGTGAAGACGTCCCAGGGGCCGTCGCTGCCCACCAGCCGTTCGGCGAGAGCGAATCCCTGCGTTTGGTCGAAGCCCGAGGGCTCGAAGCTAAAGACGAAGACGCAGACGGCGTCGGAGGCCTCCAATTGGAAGCAGCCGACCGAGGAGTCATCGTCGAAAGGAGTCGAAATGAATTGTCCCGAGGGCAGGGCGTCGGGTGCATCGGCGGGGCAGTAGTCGACGCCTTCGAACTCCTCGCACGTCTGCGTCTCGATGACGCGGGCGACCAGGATGCCTTCCGCGCCGATGAGGCCGCTCGAGCCCGTCCCCGACCCCCCCACGCATCCGACCATCCAGGCCAATAGCCCGAGGGCGAGAGAGGGGAGGCGGCCGTGCGCTCTGCGGACTCGTGTCGACATGACGTTCTCGACCCTACACCACCCCGGCCCTAGAGGTGAACCGCGGTTGCGAGGATATTGAGGAACTCGGTTTCCTTCGACTGAGGTTCCCCGTATTTGCGAGCCAGGCCGCGTAGTGCCTCGTCGAGGTCGGCCTGGAACTCCGACATCTTCTCGGGCGAGATGTGGAGGTAGTGATTGCGCAGGTAGGTGCCGCGCTCCTCGTCGGGGAAGGCGAGGCGGTCGACGAGGCCCTTGAAGAAGAGCACGGCATACTCCGACGCCAAGGCCAATCGTTCTTCCTTCTGCGCCGGCTCGTAATGGTGCCCCCGTCGGCGAACCCGGTCTCCAGCGACTTCGGTCAGATTCTGCTCGGCAAGGGCGGCCTCGATGCGCTCGATCCGGTCCGCATCGAGTTTGCGGCGCCGCCCGCCTTTTCGGGGGGCGGCCTCTTCGATGGCGGTGCGCCACTGTTCGACCGGGACCCAACTCGAGTCATCGGGGAGCGCGGTGATCGCCCGGCTCACCTGCAGGGCGAGTTCGGCGTCCTCGATATCGGGTACGTCGGTGGGTAGGGCGAGGAATTTCCTCAATTCCTTTCCCAATGCCCGCAGCATGCGGTCGCGCGAGAGGAGCGCGAGCAGGTTGCGTGGCTCCTCCTCCCGGACCAGGGCGAGGCGCCGCACCAGGCTCTCGCTCGGCAGCCGCTCTCCTTTCTCGATGTAGCCGAGCATGACCGCTTCGACCTCGCCGCCGAGAACCTCGCGGGCGAAGCGCTGCAGGGTCATGTCGCGGCCGAGCAGAACCCGGGTCTCGTAGAAGACATGGCAGATGCCCAGGTGGGGGCTGCGGGGTGGGCCGGCTCTGCGCATCTCCTCAGACTCTTCCACACAAAATAGAAGTAAACCAGCTCACTTTTCTGGTGAGGCGGCGAAGGGCCTCCGCGGGCCCTCCGCCGCCAGCCATCGGTCAGTAGACGCCGGTGACGCAGGTCCCGCCGATCTCCGCCCGCACGTCGGCGAAGAAGAAGATCACGTCGATGGCCCCGGCACCGGGCACGTTCTTGCCCTTCACGACCATGGCCCAGACGCCCAATCGGGCCTTGTAGACGAGCTTCACGGTGTTGATGCCGTTGCGGGAGCCCTTCCAGGTGAAGCGGCCCCGCTCGGGCTTGGAGCGGGCCCAGCCGGCGTCCCCGGCGGGGATGGTCACGGTGACCATGTCCGAGCCCTGCGAGACCTCGAAGGTGAAGCCATTGCGCGGGTCGAGGTCGCCGTAGTTTCCGTCGAAGTCGAGGATCTCCGCCTTCCAGACGAATCGGCGCGCATCGACCCGGGCGCGGTTGACGAAGAGGTCGTCCGCGCAGGAGAG
>JAPOLW010000543.1 GCA_029976905.1 bacterium
GAAGACCACGGCGGCGAGGCCGGCACGGGGGTCGTCTCCGCAAAGTCGCTTTGCAAGCGGAAAGAGAGCGAGGACGGCGAGTACATTCAAAGCCTGGCCCGCTTCGAGGACGGCAAGCGGAGCTTCCTGTCCCGTTGCGATCGCCCAGAGCGCGGCGCAGCCGTGAAAACCGAAGTGATAGCTCAGGGTTTCGAGGGGAGCGTAGGGGCGCCACGATGCGAACAGGGAGCCGTGCTCGAGGAGAAGCTGCACGATCATCGAATGCTGGAGGGAGTCGCCCCAGGCCGGAGCGAGCATCCCGCGGATGGCTTCCCATCGAGAGAAGAGAAGCAAGCCGACCACGGCGGCCGCCGCGAGGCCGGGGAACCCTCTCCCGTCGCGGGTGGGTGCGGATGGGACGGGTGGACCGGCTCGCAGACGTTGTACGCAACGAAACGCGACCAGAACCGCCGGGGTCGCCACCAGCCCGTCGAGCGAAGGGCCTCCGAGGGTGTGTGACCACAGGAGAAGGAGTGGGTACAAGGCGACCGAGACGCTCGCGGCGAGGCCGATCCGCTCGAGCGGATCCCGTGATCCGTTCCAGCCGAACGCCCCCAGCAGTGCGTAGCCCGGCAGGACGAAGAGATAGGCGGCGACGACCGCGAATTTCAGGGTCTCGAGAACGGCTTCGCCCGGTGGGAGCGCCCAGGTCATGCGCACCTACCCTACTCCCTGGAGCTTCGTCCGGGCGAGTCGAGCAGGGGGTGTCACGCGCGAAAAGTTCGCGGTCGTCGCCGCCCGACTCAGGGCGCCACGGTCCCCGTGATCAGAGACCAGTCGTCTCCGTCGTTTTGCGCCCGACCCTCGCGAGCCAATTTCTTGAGGTGCGAGCGAACCGAGGTCCCTGCGGCCGGGTGGAGGAATTTCGGCACGTCGGCGTACATCTGCTCGACGAGGTCGGTCACCCGGGAGACACCAGTTTGTAGAAGGTCGATGATCTGCGCTTCGCGCAATTCGCGATGGGCGATGTATTCGCGGATTTTCCCGGAGGCGTCGCGAATGGCGGGGCCGTGAGCGGGGTAGAGGACCTTCGGCTCCAACTCGAGAAGGCGGCGCAGAGAGTTCATGTAGTCGAGAAGATCGCCACCGTGCTCCGGGATCACCGTCGTTCCGGCCCCGAGAACCACATCCCCGGTGAAAATGGCCCGTTCCTCACGCAGCAGATAGCAGAGGTGATCCTCGGCGTGGCCGGGCGTGTGAATTGCCTCGAGGGTGGCTCCCTCGGTCTCGATGACCGCCCCCTCGTCGATCTCCACGAGGTCGTCGCCCGCCAGAGCGTCCATGCCCGACAATCGGCGTTTTCGCACGGCCAGGGGACCGAAGGCCTCATGCAGTTGCGGGCAGCCTCCAATGTGATCCGGATGCGCATGCGT
Source organism: bacterium (assembly GCA_029976905.1). Classification (GTDB taxonomy): domain Bacteria; phylum Desulfobacterota; class Binatia; order UBA12015; family UBA12015; genus VGTG01. The sequence goes on from JAPOLW010000543.1 coordinate 1,413, forward strand.
CAGGACCACTTCGGAGGGCTTGCGGCCCGCGAGAGCCTGCTGCAGGAGAGGCAGGTAGGCGTCGAGCCCCTGTCCCGTGTCGAGCAGCAGTGGCCGGGCCGAGGTGCCGACGAGGTAGGTATTGGTGCCGGGACCCGTGAACGGGCCTGGGTTCTGGCCGAGCACGGTCTCGACGCGGTCGCTCCATCTGTCGATGTCCGGCATCGACAGACCGATCATGTTCCCCTGGACGATTCGACCGGGTCGTTCGCTCATCACGAGATCGCCTGATGGGCTTCTGCCCATGCCTGGCGAATCCATTCGTCGTACTTACCGTCGTAGCCCACGTTCGCCTGTTGCTCTTGCACATGAGCGAGAAGGGAGTCGAGGTCGGTGCGGGGGCTGGCGTCGTCCTCCAGCAACTCGGCAACGAAGTCGGCGACTTGTCGACTGTGTTTGCGCGAGGCGACGAGGTTTCCCTTCCCGGTCACGACGTTTCCGCATCCGAAGACGTTGTCGAACGTCGTGACGCGTCCGTGCTCGACATCGTCGAGTCGGAGTAACTCTCCGTCCATGGGCAAGCCCTTGATGGGCATCGGGATCGATCCGATCGAGGAGATGACCATCGGCGCTTCTACGTTCTGGATTTCTCCCGGAACGATGACGGCGCGTCCGTCTTCTCCGATGCGGGTCCGTGCGAAGCGCAGGCCGCCGAGACGATCGCCGTGGGTGAGCAGGCCGACGGGTGTCCAGAGAGGATCGACAGAGAAGAGGTATTTCCGTTGTGCCTTCTCCAGAATGCGTCTTCGTACGGCTTCGATCTTCTTGATCTGCTCTGGAGTCGGATTGGCTGGAGCTTCGGCGAGGGGCATGTCCTCGAGTCGCCGACGATAGTAGAGCGTACAGCCCTGAAGACCGAGGTCGCTCCACTCCAGTCCGTGCTCGGCGAGGGTGGCGGGAATTCCCTCGACCTCCATCTCGACCAGATCCTGATCGATGCCGCGCTCGGCGAGCTTCTGGCACGTCATCTCGAGCTGCAGGACCTTGGCGACGTCGATGGAGGCGAGGCCACCGCCAACGACGGCGGTTCCATCGTGGATCTCGTAGGAAGGGCCGTCGTAGCCGGGCTCCCGATGGTGATTGAACCAGTAGATGAAAGGGTTCTGGTAGACGAGACCTCGATTGATGTACGCGTCCGCACCGGAGACCGAAAGAGGGCGATCGCGCCACGCGCCATTGGCCAGGACCACCAGATCGAAACCCCACTCCTCGAGGAGTTGATCGAAGGAGACGTCGCGTCCGATTCCGGTTCTCGGCAGGAAGAGCACGCCGTCGCGGGTCAGTTTGGAGTCGATCTGGTCGTATTCCTTCTTCCGGAGCGCCACGTGCCATGCGGGCAAGCCGTCCTCGACCTTCCCGTAGGGCCGACCGTTTTGCTCGAAAACGACGCAGAGAGCTCCCGCCGCCGCCAGCCGGTCGGCGGCTTCAGCCCCGGCGGTCGCCCCGCCGATGATGGCGACGTGGGCGCGGTATGGTGCTTCCTCGGACATGGCTTGGATCAAAACGCCAGATCAACGCAAAGTTCGACTAGCTACCCTTCCTTCGAATCGCAAGGACGGTGCCTCGGGGGATCGCACGCAATCCCCGGAATGCCTCGGCGGTCGATTTGAATCGCCCCGGCTTTCCCGGAGCCCGAATTTCTTGGAAAGGAAAGGGCTATGGGGAGACCAAGCAAGTACGCACC
>JAPOLW010000544.1 GCA_029976905.1 bacterium
CTCGCCCAACGTGTGGTCGAGCGAATCGTACGGAAGCCAGTCGGCAGTCTCCACGCCGGCGCGCGCGCCTACCGCAGCGAGGCACTCCGGCGGGTGCCCTTCGCACTCAATGCGAACGGGCGACACATCGACATGGAGATCCTACTCCAATTCGAGATCGCCGGCCTGCGCGCTCGAGAGATCCCAGCGTCGGCCGCGGCGGTTCGGGGGCCCGCGCCGGCCTGGCCACACATGCGGGACGCACTGCGGGCTGCCGTGCGAGCCCGTCTCCATCAGATGAACCTCTTCTACGAGAGACGATTCGACTGCGGCGGGGACGAAACCGAAAACGCGCAGTACCGGCTGAAAATGGATTTCGACAGCAGCCACATCCGCGCACTCGCCCGGATTCCGCCGGGCTCCCGGGTTCTCGATCTCGGATGCGCAGGCGGTGCGTTCGCCGAGGTCCTCGAGCGCGAGCACGGCTGCCGGGTCACGGCGGTCGACCGCGAACCGCTGGCACCCGGGATCCGGGTGGAGGAATTTCTGCTCCGGGACCTCGATCACGGACCACCCGAACTCGACTACGGACAGTACGACGTCGCCATCATGCTCGACGTCCTCGAACATCTCCGCGCCCCTGAACGTTTCCTGCACGATCTGCATGAGAAAATCGCTGCACACCCGCGGCTGAAGCTCGTCTTTACGACGGGCAACGTCGCCTTCCTGACGACGCGGGTCGGTCTGATGGCCGGTCAGTTCAACTACGGAAAGCGGGGCATCCTCGACCTCACACACACCCGTCTGTTCACCTTCTCCACGTTCGCGCGTCTCGTACGCCAGGCCGGCTTCCGCATCCTGGAGACCGACGGCGTGCCGGCACCCTTTCCCCTGGCGACGACGAACCAAGGACTGGCCCGGGGCCTGCTCGCCCTCAATCGAGCACTCATCGCGATCGTCCCGAGCCTCACGGCCTACCAGATGCTCTTCGTCCTCGAGCCCGAACCCTCTCTGGGATTTCTTCTCGAAGAGGCACGCGCTCGAAGCACCACCCAGCCTCTGCCCACGGAGCCGAAATCCTCTCCTCGTTAGTCGCCGGGAGTCTTCGCGGAAGAGAGCACGGCAAAGAGGACGTCGCCGTTGTCGTCGACGCCAAGTCGGCGAAGTCGCGTATTGCCGCCCGCCTCGAGAATGGGAGCCCATCGTGCCCGCTCGGCCGCGGAAAGCGACGCCGCACGAAGCAGAATCAGGCGTAGACCGGTCTCCCGGCCGAGGGCCTCCAGCGCCGCGGGGTCCGGCAGCCGTCGCGCGAGTGCCACGCGCGCGGGAAAACCGCTGGGCCAGTAGCCACTGTACCCGTTGAGGATCGGGCGGCGATGGAAGATCGCGCGATACATCGCCCGGGCCTGGGAGGGGGCCGTGGGCTGATCCCGATTCGAGCGCGGAATCGGGAGTTCGAGCAGCGGCCCGTCGATCTTCTGCGCGAGCGCCACGAGCGGCGACGAACCATCGGCCGGCTTCTGTAGCGGATACGAGCGCGGAAGTGGCGCCAGCCTGCGAACGGGAGGCGCACCGGCACCCCGGTCGTACTCGGCGTGCGCCGCCAGCAGGACGACAATACCCAGCACGGCGGCCGCCACGCGCCGACCGGATTCCTGCAAGGGTATCCGTCGAATGATCTCCGCGAAGGCAAGGCCGACGAGCAGGCAACCCCCGATGAGGGCGCCGATGCCGAGGCGATAGGGGAGGCGGATGACCTCGTAGAGGGGCGTCGTCCACGCCAGCAGCTGCTGGGGCAACCAGATGACCCGGTCGCCCCAGTGTACGGCCGGCTCGAGCGAGGCCAGGATGCCGACCACAAACCAGAAGGCGGCGTGGCCCCACGCTCGTCGCCGCTCGGGGGGCGCAGCCGCCCTCCCTCCCCGGATGTAAAGCGCTGTGCCCAGGGCGAGAAGTGCGAGGGCGGCTACGGGAAGCGCCGTCGGGCGGGAGCGCTCGAAGAACGCCCAGGGAAGTCGGGTCACCGGGGTGGCGAGGGCCCAAACCGACTGCTGCGAAAGTGCCGGGTTGTCCAGTGCCACGAAAAGGTAGGTTCCGTAGACCCCAGCCAGAGCGAACGCCGCGGCCAGCACCGTGGCAAAGAGCCAGGCCCCTCCCCGTTGATGCCGCTGCGCAATCCAGCGACCCACGCCGAGCAGGCCGAGCGGCGCCAGCGCAGCGGCTGCGACGTAGACGCTGGTCAGTCCCTGCACGAAGAGCAGAAGTCCGAGGCGCAACGAATCGCGCATACCGCGCAGCGGGCGCTCGGCGAGCAGAATGAGAAAGGGAAAGTAGGGCAGGATCGCGTAATTGGGCGCGCACGGGACCCAGGTCCACAGGACCCAACGGGTCATGAGGAAGGTCCAGGCCCCGACGAACGCGGCCCAGAACGATCCCGTCCACAGGACGAGCACGCAATGGAGCGCCCAGGCGGTGAGCGTGACGGCCGCAAGGAACGTGACGTTGATCGCAAGCGTCGGATTCTGCGAGACCGCGAAGATCGGGAGGAAATAGGGAAGAGCTCCGAAGGCAGCTTCGCCGTAGAGCAAGGCGCGCGGCGTCGGGTGATAGATGCCGGCTTCGAAATACGCCGACGGATCCTCCCAGACCGCACGACTCTGGTGGACCAGAGCCCAGGTGACCAGGCGGCTGTCGAAGCGACACGCGCGCGCGGTGTCGGGCAGCCGATCGGCCAGGTGCGGAAGCAAGGGCCAGGTGAGCCCGCCGACGAGGGCGGCGTAGAGCAGGAGGGCCCCCAGCAGCGAGCGGAAGCGATGGGTCGTCCGGGCCGCCCCCAACCGGCTCATGTCGGCGGCTGCCGGACTTCCGGAGGAAAGAGCCGAGAGCGAAGGAGTCCCGCGCGGGCAAGACGAAAGGTAAGTCCTGTCGCGAGACAACCAAAGCCGTACTTCACACTGCGACTGAAGCTGATCGACGAGGCATCGTCGGCATAGCGCGTCGGGCAACTGACCTCGGCAATGGTCTCGCCCAGCCAGAGAATCTGCGCCAACATCTGGTTGTCGAAGACGAAATCGTCCGAATTGCGGCCAAGCGGAAGTTGCTGCAGCAACTCGCGACTCCACGCCCGGTAGCCCGTGTGGTACTCGGTGA